>NZ_JAAHGB010000031.1:0-75210 GCF_010672695.1 Okeania sp. SIO1H4 | reverse complement strand
AAGACCCAGCTAAATGTCCTTTGAACTCTTATCCAATAATGGTTTTGAGCTGCTTGTAACCCTGTGAGGTCAAGGGCATTATTGGGTTTTTAGTCATTTGTCAAAAAAATTAGATGCGTTTTCCCTGGTTTACTTTCTTACGAAATGCTAGGCAAACAAGGAAGCATTGTATTCGGACAAGTTGTTTACTCTTTATTTATTGTAGCAAAGAACGAGTTGCTTAGGACACAGACTGACGATCAACCTTAGACAGCAAGACAGAGGAATGTTTTTCCCACTGTTGCCTATTCCCTGCTATAGACTTGAACCTGGACTGGGACTAATATCATGTCCGGTTGAACAATTATAAATAATTAGGGAGGAGACAGGAGACAGGAGATAGGAGATATGGAAAAAAGTGTTTTCATCACTAATTATCCGGACATGGTATAACTCATATCTACTTGATGTAGTTTTTCTGTGCTATCCCCTAATGTCTTTAGCCTAAGCTAAGTAGGTAGGTGTTGAAAATTATCGTTATGAAAAGGCAGGAGGCAGAGGGCAGGAGGCAGAAGGGAAGATAGTTTTTGGCAAATTTACTTTTCGTTACATACTTCTGTTTTTTTGCACCGTTCTACTTATTTTTTTATTTTGAATAGGTAATGGACACTTTGAATAAGTAAATGAACGGATAGGTGAGCAGAAAAATGAACGATTAGGCTAGAATTTTTGTGGTATTATTAATGAGGAAGCCAAACTAATTTATACAAGACTTACGCGTCAGGTAGGAAAAACTAGGATTTGAGATTGCTGTCCGTTAAACACGTTACGACTGGTGAAGGAGGAATGATTGTTACTGATGATGAAATACTAGCTGAAAAATGTCGGTCTTTGAGAAATCTTTGTTTTCAACCACAACAACGTTTTATCCATGAAGAATTAGGTTGGAATTTACGCATGACTAACCTACAAGCAGCATTAGGTTTGGCACAATTAGAAAGGTTAGATGAATTTATCCAGCGTAAGCGAAATATGGGTAAACTTTATACTGAACTTTTAGCAGATGTTTCTGAATTAGAATTACCTCTGACAAAAACAGAATATGCTGATAATATTTACTGGGTTTATGGGGTTGTACTCAAAGATTCTGTTTCTTTTGATGCTAAAGAAGCAATGAAAAAATTGCGCGAACAAAAAATAGGTACTCGTCCTTTTTTCTGGTGTATGCACGAACAACCAGTATTCCAAAAAATGGGATTATTTAAGCAAGAATCTTGCCCTGTAGCTGAAAATATAGCAAGACGTGGATTTTATCTTCCTAGTGGTTTAGCTTTAAGTAACCAACAAATACAAACAGTTGTAAAATCATTAAAAACAATTTTTGCTTAATTATATTAATAGGTATTTAGGTGTTATATTATGTCCGGTTGAATAGTTATAAATAATAAAGGAGGAAGACCGAGTCAGGAAGACCGAGTCAGGAGGGAAAAAGAGGAGAAAGTTTTTTCATCACTAATTATCCGGACACGATATTATACCATTTATCAAGAGTAATGCTATATTTGGAAAGTGTCAAAATAAGCCTCAAAATAGCAAAGATGATTAAAGGCTTACATCACGTCAATAAATAGTATTTAGAAATAGAAATTTCAAGTAGAGCAAAGTTTTTGAGAATTGGTATTAGGTTTTCAAGTCGTAGGTTTTATACCAATTTAAAAAAAGAATTATACAAAATGGAAAGGTAGAGATTTATGCTTAAATTTTTAACCATTCAGTCGCTAGCATTCTGCCATGAAATTTCATCATTTATTGTATTTAAACGAGGAATTAAAATTAAGATTGAGCGATAATTAAAAGCCTGGGAAAAGGATTAATCATCAGCTAACTTTAGCTATTTATGTTTATTTTCATTGCTGATAACCCAGTTCCTCTGCAGGAGGCTATCTGACCGCTAATAGCTGTTTGCACAGCATTCCGCAGGAAATGCTTACTTTAAAATTAGCTCTCTCCAATGGTAGAAGCTACCTCTTTATATAATTTCCCCACCCTTTTTTTTCTTCTTTATTTCTTCCTTCTTCCTTCTTCCTTATTTTATAAATGGATGACAAATTTATGATAATTATCAAAGAACAATTATCTTGGCTAATAATATTAGCAGGAATTATTTATTCCTTGTATTTATTTTCTCAAGTCGCTTATGGTGCATTTTTTAATGGTGATTCTGGACTAAAAGCTTTATTAGCAAAACAATTAAGTAGTGGTAAATTGCGTTTTGACTTAATTCCATCTGAAGAAAAATGGGTGAAAGAACTTTGGAATCAAGGACTTTATCCCTATGAAAAACCGTTTGTTTTTTGTTTAAATAATCGCTACTACATTTCTTTCCCCTTTACTTTTTCTTTAATTACTGCGCCTTTCTATAAACTTTTTGGTTATAGAGGTTTATATCTGATTCCTGTAGTTTCTACCTGGGTTGTTTGGATAACTTTTAATTTAATTTGTCAATCTTTGAACTTTAACGTTATTAATACAAATCTAGGATTAATTGCTCTAATTTTTGCTTCAAATCTAACTTTATATAGTGCGATGTATTGGGAACATACATTAGCTATTGCCCTTTGTTTTGCGGGAATGAGTTTTTTCTTTATCCCTCAAATGTCTATATTTAATGTCATCATCACTGGATGTTTAGTTGGATTATCAGTTTGGGTTAGATCTGAATTTTTCGCTATGGTTGGTGCTTTGACAATAGTTGTTATTTTACAAGCATTTTCTCAAAATAATTTACTAGCAGCTTTAACAAATTCCAATAATTTCAACTGGCAGGATCTATATCTGAATTTGCAAGTACCAGTTTTCTACTTAATCAGTATGTTTTTGGTGGTCGGTGCTTTTTTAGTAACGAACAAAATTATTTATGGATATTTTTTAGGTCTTCATTCTCTGTTAGTGCTGGAAGAATTTTCCCTATCAAGAAGAATCGAAGAATTTAAAATAATTATTCAATTTTTAACTAAGTCTTTAATAGAATATTTTCCTCTAACCATTTTTCCTATATTTTACATTCTGTTATTTGGCAGAGAAAATTCTCCTGATTTATTGAATGTTAATTTAATGATTGCTGCCCTTGTGTCAATAGGCATAATAATAACAGGATTTCAATTCATCAAAGGAGGTGTAAGAGAACTAAAAAATCAAATAAAAAAATGGTTGATTCCTTTGATAGCAACAATTTTATGGTTTTATTTCATGAGTAAAACAAGTGTAGAAGTGAATAATCAGATAACAATTATTTATTTGATATGTTTATTTTTTGTGGTAGGAGTATCTCTTTTAGTTGATATAGCACCTGATGAATTTACAGTTGGAGGAAAACAATGGGGACCAAGATATTTATTAATCCTTCTCCCCCTTATTTCTTTGATGGTGATTGAACAATTACAATACTTTCAAAATTTATCATCAACTATATTCTATTATGTTGCTTTATTTACTGTTTTGACTTTTGTAGCTTTAGGCATATACAAAAACCTATATTTAGGAACAATATACATAAATAAAAACAGCAAAGATATTGAGCCGACAATTCAGTTTTTAGCTAAAAATACTGACCCTGTGGTTGCTGTTTCTCATCAACACGCAGCCCAAGCATTAGAGTTTTCTTTGCCGTCAAAAACTTTATTATTTCGTGCTGAAGAAAGCAAAGATTTATTAAATTTAGCTCAAGCATTGTTACAAAAAAGCTTAGATAAATTCACTTACATTTGTTATCCCCATCGTGTCTGTCGTCCATTAACAGAAGCCACTGAAAAACTTCAATTTAGTCAAAATAATCAATTATTTCAGGTGAAGTTAAATAATTTAGGAACCCATGGTAAATATCCTATTTATCAAGGAGAAATTGTTGAAATAAGTTAAGATAGCAATTCTAATATTGGTGAGGTACAAAATTCGTTTGTTTTAGGGAGTAGGGAGTAGTAATTCGATAAACAGGGGATATAAAAAAACAAGGTAGTGGTGCATTGTAATGGTGGTCTATTGTAATTATGTTGGTCAAGGAAACGGTAGTGGGAGCATTTTGCTCCCATGAAGCAGCGCTATTCATCCTCATCTACCATTACTATGTAGGACTACCAAAAAGAAAAACAACTGTATCTCACTAATTTAAGAAACGCTATATACATTTATTTTGGAAATAGTAAATATGAAGTTTAAAGGGAACATAAAATAGGGAAAATAGGGAAATAAAGGAGATGATATAAGACACAGAAATGAAAAATTTTATTATGCCTAATTAATGAGACTTGACCAGAACACTCTTTTTAAAATCTATATCTATAATTTCCAATTTAAATGCGCAACAGCTTAAAGCAATTAAGTTTTTCAAAATAGGTAAGAATTTAGCTATTAGCTGCCAGCTCTCAGCTCTTATAAGGGGAATTTAATATATAGACTTTAAAAGCTGCTTTTATAGTAAAATTTAATTCTCATTCAATTAGTAAAGCTTTTATCTAGAACTAAAAAGAAGCAATAGCTGATGGCTGAATGCTGACGGCTGTTTGCGCAGCATTCCGGAGGAAATGCTTACCAAAATAGTAAAAAAATAAAAAAAAAATTATGTCTAATCAATTAGTTTGCACTGTTTTACCTACTTTCAATGAAAAAGATAATATTCGTCCTTTAATTGAAACTTTAATAGCTAGCGTGCCTCATCCTTATCTCATTTTAGTCGTAGATGATAATTCTCCAGATGGTACTTGGAAAATAGTCGAAGAAATTGCCCATAATTACCCCCTTTCTCTTCAAGATGACAGTTTTAAATCTGGTGTAGAATTAATTAAACGTATTGACGAAAAAGGTTTAACTTCAGCAATTCAAAGAGGAATAAATGAAGCGATCGCTACTTATGATGCTAAAATTATTACCTGGATGGATTGTGATTTATCTATGCCACCAGAAGATGTACCTAAGTTAGTCAAAGTAATAAGAGAAGGGAATGCAGATGTGGCAGTAGGTTCTCGTTGGATAAAAGGTGGAAAAGATATTGCTCATGGTATGATGGCTCGTATCTTAAGCTGGATTATCAATAATTATGCGATGTTATTTCTGGGTAATCAAGTACATGATTATACCAGTGGTTTTATTGCAGCACGAAGTGAAGTATTAAAGAAAATTCCTTTAAAAGGTGATTATGGAGAATATTGTATTGATTTATTATGTCGTTCTTTTCGTTTAGGTTATCATTTGGTAGAAGTACCTTATGTTTGTGTACCTCGCACTACAGGAGAAAGTAAAACAGGGATTAATTTGTTAGATTATTTAGATAAAGGACGTGATTATGTAACAACAGTTTGGCGACTTTGGCGGCAAAAAGAAGCTTAACGAAGTCAAAATTCAAAAGTCAAAATTCAAAAGTCAAAAGTTAGAAGTTACAGTATATTTCGGGGAAATAAAGTCAGAAGTTACAGTATATTTCGGGCAAATGAGGTACAGGTTAATTAATTGATAATTACCTCTCGTTAAAACCGTCCTTCCAATAAGAGCGCGAACAAAAAACTTTCTCCTTTTACTACTCTTTCTTCTTCTTTCTTCTCTCCTGACTCCTAAATAATTAAGATTAATATCATACACTAATTCACCAACGCCAAAATAGGTAGTTTTGCTAATCTGTCTTGTACAAAACTTCTTGATAATTAATCGCTTAATAAACCATAATTATTGCTCTGCTGATTAAATATAAAAGCATTGACAAATAAAAAAAAGTTGGGTGCATCTCAATGCGTGAATAAAGCCAAAAATTTATCGCTTTTAGGGAACAGGGAACAGGGAATATATAGGAAAAAAGTATTTTTTTTTGCACATATTAAAGATACACCCTATTAATCCCTATTTATTGAGTACAATTACTTATCGCTTAATTGAGATGCACCCAAAAAGTTCCTTTTTGGAATCGAAAAAAGTGCAAATTTATCAGCTATTCATGCTCAAAAAGGAGCGTATTTTAGGCAAAAGTTGGGCAGAAAAATCATTCTTACAATTCTTACTTCTACCTCCTCGCTCCCGAACCATTTCTCCTGTCTCCTGTCTCCTGTCTCCTGTCTCCTACCCCCTACTAAAAGACTTTTTCAGCAAACCCATAATTAATAATTCGGTAAATTATGAGCAAACCCAATTTTTTTTCTCTTTTAAAATTAGATGAAATTATCGGTTTAGATTTACGATCGCTTGCCATATTTCGGATTGGTTTAGCGTTAATGACCCTTACGGATATAATTATTCGTTCTCAAGCTTTAAATGCTCATTATACTGATAATGGACTTTTACCACGTTCTGCTCTAATCGATATGCTTAATCCTTGGGATTGGTCAATTAATTTAATTAGCGGTCATCCCTTCATACAAGGATTAATATTTGCAGTAGCTATATTCTTTGCTTTAGCTATGTTATTCGGTTATCGTACCAGACTAGCAACTATTGCTACTTGGGCATTAATAATCTCTCTAAATAATCGTAATCCAGTATTAATTTTTGCCGCAGATCATGTGTTGCGGGCAATGCTTTTTTGGTCAATGTTTTTACCATTAGGTGCTTGTTATTCAATAGATAGTGCCCTTAATTCTGCCCGTAATCCTTTACCTAAAAGAGTATGCAGTGGAGCAACTTTAGCTTTTTTAATTCAACTTTGTTATATCTATATTTGGTCGGCAGCTTTTAAAACCAAAAGTGACATTTGGTGGCCTGATGGAGACGCTGTTTATTACTCATTAAGTTTTGACCAATATTCCACAGCATTTGGTCAATTTTTATTGAGTTTTCCTCAAGAAATTTTAAAATTACTGACTATTTCTGCACTGATTTTTGAGTGGGTTGGTCCGTTAATCATATTTATCCCTTTTCGGAATGCTTTATTTCGTTGTATAGCAATAGTTTCTTTTGTCTTATTACATATTGGTTTTGAACTATGTTTTCACATCGGCATTTTAAGTTATCTAAGTATTGTTAATTGGTTAGCATTAACACCTAGTGTAATTTGGGATAAAGCAGAACAAAAAATAGAAAATCAACAACGTCAAGGATTAACCATTTATTACGATGCTGATTGTGGTTTTTGTAAAAAAGTAGTTTATTTATTGCGTACCTTCTTAATTTTGCCGAAAACCCCTATATTAATGGCACAAGATTATCCATCTATTTATGAGGATATGTTAGCCGAAAATTCTTGGGTAGTAGAAGATTGGCAACAAAATCGTTACTTCAAATGGGAAGGAATAATTTATGTAGTGAGTTTATCTCCTTTATTTAGTTTTCTTGTACCTATCTTAAAATGGCAACCTTTAAAATCTTTAGGTACTAAAATTTATGAAACAATTGCTTCTAATCGTCAATTTGCAGGCAAGTTTACTGCACCTTTAAAATTTCGACCAATTGAAGTTTGCCCTTCCTTAATTTTAAACCTTATTACTATTACTTTACTTCTACTTACTACGATGTGGAATTTTAGAAGTTTTGTCAAACAAACCTATGCTTCGCGTCAAGAGCAGAAAAATGATTGGATTACAGCTAGTCATAAACTACTAAATAGACGAACTCTTCAATATATTCATCCTATTGGTTACATGACTCGTTTAGATCAAACATGGAGTATTTTTGCTCCGGCGCCGCCAAGAGATGATGGTTGGCACGTCATTGAAGGTAAATTAAAAGATGGAAGTACAGTCAATGTTTTAGCAGAAAAACAACCAATTAGTTGGGATAAACCAAATATTAAACAGCGCCAAGAACTTTATGAAACAATTCAATGGCGAGTTTATTTTATTACTCTTAACCGTGCAGTAGGAAAAAAATTATATCCTGATTATGCAGCTTATCTTTGTCGTCAATGGAATTCTACTCATAAAGGTCAAAAACAATTAGATGGTTTAATTATTTACTATATGGATGAAAGAACTGTACCTCCTAATGAAATACAAACAGTTGAAAAAACAGTTCATTATGAAAAATCTTGTTCAAATAAGAGCGAATAGTTAGGGTTTGCGCTCAAAAGTCTTTTAGTAGAGGTAGGAGACAGGAGACAGGAGACAGGAGAAATGGGAATGAGCGAGGAGGTAGGAGTAAGAATTGTCCCTCAATTTTTCTGTCCGAAGGTTTGCCTTTTATGCTAACTTTTTGAGGGTTTTAGACTAAAACCAGCGCACTTTTTGGGGATTAAAGAAGGCTCAAACCTTTAGTTGTCAATGCTTTGAGATTAGAACGGTAAGCCCTAGTTATATCATGTCCGGATAATCAGTTATAAAAAAGCCTTCTGCCTTCCTAAATTGCTTCATTCTCCATTTGTGACAAAATCTGCAAACTCCTTTCATCTGATAACTCCTGTTGACGACTTTCCCTGGCAACTTGCTGCAAAAATTTGAGATAATTCTCTAAACCAGTCTGACTATTAGGATGTTCTTGTCCTAGTTGTGAAAACAAAATAGCTAAAGCTTGCAGATATAATGGTTTTGCTTCCGAGTATTTCCCTTGAGATTCATATAATCCTGCTAAGTTGTTGAGACTGGTGGCAATATCTGGATGATTAGGAGGCAGGGCGATTTTGTCGATTTCTATGGCTTGTTGATACAATGGTTCCGCTGCTTGGTATTTCCCTTGAGAATAATATAATTTTGCCAAGTTGTTGAGACTGGAGGCAATATCTGGATGATTAGGAGGCAGGGCGATTTTGTCGATTTCAATGGCTTGTTGGTACAATGGTTCCGCTGCTTGGTATTTCCCTTGAGAACGATATAATCCTGCTAGGTTGTTGAGACTGGAGGCAATATCTGGATGATTAGGAGGCAGGGCGATTTTGTCGATTTCAATGGCTTGTTGGTACAATGGTTCCGCTGCTTGGTATTTCCCTTGAGAACGATATAATCCTGCTAGGTTGTTGAGACTGGAGGCAAGATAGGGATGATTAGAAGGCAGGGCGATTTTGAGGATTTCTATGGCTTGTTGGTACAATGGTTCCGCTACTTGGTATTTCCCTTGAGATTTATATAAACCTGCTAGGTTGTTGAGGTTGGTGGCAAGGGATGGATGATTAGGAGGCAGGGCGATTTTGAGGATTTCAATGGCTTGTTGGTACAATGGTTCCGCTGCTTGGTATTTCCCTTGAGATTTATATAAACCTGCTAGGTTGTTGTATAGAGTCGCAACATCAGCATTATCTTTGTCTAAACATTTTTCAGCTATTTCCCTACACTTGACTAACCAAGTTTCTGCCTGTGAGTAAAATCCTTGATATTCATAAAAGCTACCCAATTTAATAAAAGGAACAATCAAATCATCATCGCTCAAATACTCAGTCAAATGTTTTGCCACTTCCTCAATATGGGGAATACCAACTTCAACTTCCTTTACTTGCTCCCGTGTAATATTCTGGGGAATTTTCCATGCCGCCCCCACCATCCCCACAACAAAACCACGTTTCAACTCATCCACCCCTGGATATTCTCTCAATTTCATCTGCAAAAATTTCCGCACCAGAGGATGCAAACTATAAACCCCAGACTCAACATTCTTAACTAAATGGAGATTTAGCAGATCCCCAAGAGCAATTTCCCACACTTCCAACACTTTATCATCTTCTATCCTATCCAAAAACAAACGAAAAGGTGCCAAAGCATACAACCCCAACAACAAACTTATTACTTGAGTCTGAGCATCCAACCTATCCCAACTCAAAGCGATCGCCTCTGCCACACCATGAGGATAATTAATCAACTCATTAGCAGACATTGCCCGATGTTCCAGACTTTTTCCCTGTAAACGCTGGAGCATTTTTGTCAAAGCTGAATTATCTCTATTCAAAGACTCCCAATACTCATCCAAATACCGCCCCACCAATTCGATCGCCAGAGGCAAATAACCCAACCATTTCAACAACTCCCTTGCCTTTGCTTCCTGGGGTTCCTGCAAAACTCTATCTCTACCCAATATAGACTTTAACAACTGCATCGCTGCCAAAGGTTTCAACACATCCAGAGGCAACTCCCGAAATGCCTTGCCAAAACTTTTACGGGTAGTCAGCAGTACCCGAAACCGAGATAAGTCTGGAGGCAAAAAAGGCTTTACCTGAGATTTGTAGTCAGTCACATCATTATAAATAAGTAACGCCTCCCCCTCAGACCAATTTTGCCAACAGTAGCGCAACTTTAAATCTTCCTCCTCCGGTAGAATAAGTCCGAGATTATTCTCAGCAAACCTGAGTATCTGAATACCCACATTTTCTGTAGGTACTTCCAACCAACAAATACCACCAGGGTAAGCAGACTTATTAGCATGAGCGTATCGACGGGAAAGTTCCGTTTTACCAACACCCCCCATTCCAGAAATAGAAGCAATAGCAACCCGTTGATGATTTTTTAGCAATTCGTGGAGTTGGGCAAGTTCCTTTTCCCTACCCACAAAAACTTTATTATCTAAACCTTCCTCCCCAGGAATATAGTATTTTTGGTTAGGATGTTGAAATTGGGTACTTTTCTTTATCGGTGCCCTTCCCGACGACTGCTGTCAAAAGGTAACTTGACCTTGAAACGTGGGATTTTGAATAACTACATTATTATTATTATCCGTACTTACAGAATTATTATTATTATCCGTATTTACAGAACCCCCAGTAATACTGCTTCCCTGAAACAAAGCACTAATTTTCTGAGCAGTTATCCCTTGAGACTTTATTTCTTCCAACTTCGCCTCAAGATTTTTCACATATTCTGGATATTCCTCTTTAGCAACCGCAACTACATCAATAATATCTTGCTTAAGTTCAGGGTTTTGATTTGCCACTGCCTCCATTTCCCGTATCGCTTGCTCAAAATCTCCAGGAAAAGGATTTTCCCGTGCAGGTTTCAAAGCAGCAAAAGTATTCGCAGGCATTCTTTTTATCCCTTGCCATAACTTACCCAAATTTTCGGTAGTCTTTTCTCCTAAACCTTCCCCTGTTTTTTCCACATATTTAGTTAAAAAGTGGTAGGCGATCGCTACTGCCGTCAGTTCTATCGGTTCCATTTTCCAGAGTCCTTTTTAGATAGTTAAAAGTAGCTTCTTATCCTAAAATATCGATTCCGGAAAATTATAGAGTTTAATAATATTAGCAAATACAAATAGAGGTACTGCATAAGCACTTTCAATAATTAATAATTAATAATTAATAACTAACAATTACCTCTCCTGGAAAAGAAGAGGCTTTAAACCTTAATTATTCGGTAAGTATTAAACCGGACGCGATATAAATATCTTGATAATTAGTTATCATGAAAATTCAATAGTCAATATTCTATATCCTATTTCTACAAATTTGCCATTCTTTATAGAAATAGATAGAAATAGAATGAATTTTTTGCAAGATTCTTATTGCGTATTTTTACTGATTTTATAAGTGTTAAACTGAATTATATAAGTTCTCTGTCCTATTCAAATTTCAATCCTGATATTGCCTCAGAGAAATCAAAAAAAGGAGAGTAAATCAATAATGAACATACCTAAACTTTTAACAACCTTAGTAGCAACTACTACTATCTTATTTGCAGCAACAGAAAACGCCCAAGCTATTACTTTTTCTGGAACATCATCTGGATCTTGGGGTTTACCCGTTGTATCTACTGGTGTAGAATCTCTCTCCGATGAAAACGGTGGGACAAATAACAGATTAACTTGGGGAATTGCTGCCACTACATCGTTCAGAAATTATGTTCAGTATGATGGCTTAAGTTTCAGCACGGATGTAAATACTTTATTTGCTGTTGGTGATTTAACTTATCGTAATGGTGTTACTTACTATGGTTTTAATGGAGACTTTCCTCTAGAGGTTGAACTGTCTTTTACTAATCCTTTCAACAATGCAGAAAGCTTCAACTACACCTTCAATATTTTCAATACTCCTAACATCTACAACGACCCAGTTTTAGATGGAGATATACTTCTTTTTACTGCTAATGGTCTGACAAATGATTCTTTTAACTTTGCTGGAGTAGATTACACGTTGAAATTAGCTGGTTTTTCTAGTGACGGTGGTAATACTTTTCTTGGTGTGTTTAATTCCCCAGAAGATTCAGTAGCAAATGCAATATTATATGCTGAAATTATCAAGGTTGATGTTCCCGAACCCACAACAATAATTGCTCTGGGTTTATTCGGTATTTACTTAACAGGTTCATTACACATCTCTAGAAAAGAGGCAACAGGCAACAGGCAACAGGCAACAGGATACATAATTGACAGTTTATAGATAAGAATTGCTTTTATTTTTGGAGATGTCTATGTTGTCGCTCAAGTGCAACGTCAGGAGGATATCAATCAATTGTTATTAGCAGTGTCAGTCTAGTAGGGTGTGAAGTTACACACCCTACAAAATTAATTATCTCTTCACCAACTTCTTACTCACCTTCCGCAACCGAACTGACTCAGGAGTAATCTCCACCAACTCATCCGGTCCGATATATTCCAAAGCTCGCTCCAAACTCATATCCACAGGCGTTTGCAACTGCACCAATTCATCCCCAGTTGCAGAACGATGGTTAGTCAACTGCTTAGTTTTGCACACATTCAAATCCAAATCTTGAGGACGGTTATGCTCCCCTACAATCATACCCTTATAAACCTTAGTACCAGGAGTAATGAAAAACACTCCACGGTCTTCAGCATTTTTCAACGCATAAAAAGTTGCCACACCTTCCTCAAATACAATAATCACCCCATTGCGTCGCGCCTCAATTTCACCAATAAACGGACGATAATCTAAGAAACTGTGGTTCATAATACCTTCCCCGCGAGTCAAACGCATAAACTCACCCCGGAAACCAATCAAACCACGAGCAGGAACAGAAAAATCTAACTGAGTACGACCATTTGTACCCACCTGCATATTCTGCATTTCACCTTTGCGTTGACCTATTCTTTCAATACAACCACCAACAGCATCTTCAGGAACATCCATTACTAAAAGTTCAAATGGTTCGCATGGTTGACCATTTACTTCTCGATAAATAACTTGAGGTTGGGAAACTTGAAACTCATAACCTTCTCGACGCATGGTTTCAATCAAAATACCTAAGTGTAGTTCCCCACGACCAGAAACAGAAAATTTCTCTGGAGAGTCAGTTTCCTCTACTCGCAATGCAACATTAGTTTCTAACTCTCGCATCAAGCGATCGCGTACTTGTCGAGAAGTTACAAATTTTCCTTCCTTACCAGCAAATGGAGAGTCATTTACAGAGAAAGTCATTTGCAGAGTAGGTTCATCTACTTTAATTAAAGGTAGTGCTTGAGGTTCATTAGGACAAGTAATAGTTTCACCAATATTAGCATCACTAAATCCAGCAACTGCCACAAGATTACCAGCAGCAGCTTCTTCAATGTCAATGCGTGCCAGACCTTCAAACCCCATTAGTTTGGAAATTTTTGATTTGACAATACTCCCATCTTCTTTGACAATTGCTGCTTGTTGCCCAGACCTAATCACACCATTGTGAATGCGACCTACAACTATTCTGCCCAAATATTCTGAATAGTCAAGAGTTGTTACCTGCAACTGTAGAGGTTTTTCCGGGTCTCCCACTGGTGGTGGGACATGATCTAAAATAGCATCGAATAAACACTGCATATCTGTTGATTCTACATCCAGTTCTTTTTTAGCGTAACCTGCCAAACCAGAGGCAAACAGATAGGGAAAGTCACATTGGTCATCATCTGCTCCCAGTTCTATAAATAGGTCTAGAACTTTATCCACCGCAGCGTGGGGGTCAGCTCGGGGACGGTCAATTTTGTTGACGATAACTATGGGCCGTAATCCTTTTTCCAGAGCTTTTTTGAGGACGAAGCGAGTTTGAGGCATTGGGCCTTCATTAGCATCAACAATGAGCAAACAACCGTCAACCATACCCAGGACTCGTTCTACTTCTCCTCCAAAGTCAGCGTGACCGGGGGTATCAACAATATTAATTAGAGTATCCTTGTATCTTACGGCAGTATTTTTGGAAAGAATTGTAATCCCACGTTCCCTTTCCAAGTCGTTGGAGTCCATTACACAATCAGGAACCTCTTCCCCTTCGCGGAAGATACCGGATTGTTTGAGGAGTGAGTCAACTAGGGTTGTTTTGCCATGGTCAACGTGGGCGATGATGGCTACGTTGCGAATAGGAAGAGACATAAGAAGTTTTGATTACAACTATTAGTGTTAAGTTTATTTAACTATTGTACCTGACAGAAGACAAAGATGGGCTAAGTGTAATCTTCAAATTATTTTCAAGTCTCACTATTACTATTACTATATTGATAATAATTTCATTAGCATTCATACTTACTTATTTTCATTTATAAGTATTTTCATATTAAGTATAAACTTTATTTCACAAATAAAAAGTGATGTAATTTACTTTTGATAGCTTCTTTGAGTTGATAGTTATTTTTATTTTTATAGATAAAAATTGGCATCTAATCTAAATAGCAAGTTCATTTATTTATTCATTCCTTAAGCTTGTATTTTTTGCCAATAAATCTGATATTTAATTAAAGATTTATTTAAGATTTTCTACAATTTACTTCGCACAAAAAATCTGTTATAATTAATTGATTACACAATTACTTTTATTTGTTTGAGTGCTATCTATGGCTTTACCACCATCATTAGAACGTATTGTTAAAAAATTCCAACGGGCATCTTCTAATAAGTTGCGCTATGAACAACTGCTTTGGTACGCAAAAAAATTACCTGATTTTCCAGAAGCTGAAAAGATACCAGAAAACAAGGTTTATGGTTGCCAATCTCAGGTATATATTACTGCCAATTTAAATGATGGTAAGGTTTGGTATCAAGGCGATTCTGATGCTCAGTTAGTGAAGGGATTAGTGGCTTTATTAATTGAGGGGATTAATGGATTAACTCCTGAAGAAATTGAGCAAATCACTCCAGATTTTATTCAAGAAACAGGTTTAGCAGTAAGTTTGACTCCTTCCCGTGCTAATGGTTTTTATAATATTTTTCAAATGATGAAAAGTCAAGCTAATGTATATTCAAAATAACCTAGTTAAAGATGATCTAATAGACATCTCCATAAAATAGGGAATAGGGAAAAGTAATTGACAATTTATTGATAAGAATTGATTTTATTTTTAATTTTTGGAGAAGTCTAATATATATAATTGAAAACACAAATAATTGACTTTTTTATGAAAATATAGTAAGTATGCTCTCCGTTCCCACAATATATTAACCGACAATGAAACAAACCTGCACTTTGTATGGGATGCTATCGGTGGGAGAGTAATCCCCATTGACCGAAAAAATGGGTCTCAAGCCTTACCCTTTTAGGACGACTTTTCTATTAATTTTTTAGCATTTTCAATTTCTGTTTCTGGTATAGAGTCTATCCACTCTTCAACAATTTGAGTTAAACTTTTGTCCTCCAAAGATGTGTCAACCTGCCCTGAATCTTTTCAACAACTTAGTTTGTTTGATTGATGGTCGGGGAGGATATTAACCAGACACTATACACTATAAATAATAAATTGAGTCTTTTTTTAAAAAAACCTAGACAATTCTATTTTAACAAGTTTAAAATAAGATAGTTTAATTAATTCTCTAAATTAGTTTTCAAAAAAACTTATACTGTAGATGATTGCTGGAGGAAACATAAAAGATATGGATATGGAAGCCCTGAGAGAACGTGCGGGGCTTACCCGTGCAGAAGTAGCAGATCGACTAGGAATAAGCGAAACCAGTGTTCGTAACTGGGAAACGGGGCGTACAGAACCAACAATGACTCCCCAAAAGTACCTAGAAATTCTGGATATTTTAAAATGTACTCCAGAAGAATTAGCAGTAGCTAGTGACAAGTCCATTAGTCAACGCCACAAGCGCAAACCAGGTAGACCAAGAAAAATGATCGACAATAATAATGGAGCAAGTGAGGTAAAAAGTGCAGAATCAGCAACTGGCCATTAATGAAATTGGTGATTAAAAAATCAGCAAGTGATCGGCACAAATTTTAATTTTGCCTTGAGTAAAGTATGATTTCAGTGAAAGTGCAGGAGTGAAAATGTTGAATAAGCTCGGTCTATTTAAGAAAAAATCTCCAGATGAACCGAAATTGTCAGTAGATGACATTCCAGAAGCTGTAAGAGATGAATACGAAAGTCCAAAACAGCAACCTATTCAGTCTCAGAAAAAATGGCAGATTTGGAAATTATTAGGTATAGGGGCGATCGCTCTGATGATTAGTATTGGTTTGCACTTCCAACTTCATCAAACTCAAGACAAAGCTTTTGTTAGCCAAATCAAACAAAATTTAGGCATAAAATTAGTTGAACCATCTGCAACTCCTACAGAAGTAGAAGAAACCCCCTCACCATCTCCAACTCCTTCTATCCAGCAGCAAGAAAATATTCTTGGACATTTGCCATATAAAGAGGCAACTTGGCAGGAACTAACACCAGTTTTTGGTAATCAAAATGTCAGACTCCGCTCAAATGCAGCAGAAAGATTTAATGCTATGACAGATGCAGCTTGGGCGACAAATATTAATTTAGTTCCTATTTCCGGGTTTAGAACTTTGGCAGATCAAGAGTATTTGTTTTTTGAGCTAAAGGCAAAGCGAGGACAGGCAACATATCAACGAGCCGAAGTTAGTGCCCCTCCCGGTTATAGTGAACATCATACAGGCTATGCCATTGATATTGGAGATGCTAGAGTACCAGATAGTTATCTCAAAGTTAGTTTTGAAAATACAAAAGCTTTCCAATGGTTGCAAGAAAATGCAGGTAACTATGGTTTTGAGTTATCGTTTCCGAGAGATAATCCTCAAGGCATTAGTTATGAACCCTGGCATTGGCGCTTTGTAGGTGATAGTCATAGTTCAGAAACTTTTGAACAAGCTAGGTCACTTGAACAAGATCGACAAACTGAGAATCAGGATTTAAGTAATCTTGAGAATTAAGTAATATCAAAACTTCCTGTCAGAAAGTTGCTTGAAAACTTGATCGCCAGACTCAACTTCTGGCAACTTTAAGCGTTGGTAAAGTGCGTGTATGATATTCATCTTAATTCTTTAGGAGTCAACCCACCCGCGCGCCCCTCCCTGGAGGGGAAGTCAGTCGGACTTCCTTAGGAGGGAAGAAATAATCAGAAACCCCGAATAGAAGGAGAAAGTTTTTTGGTCGCGTAAAGGTCACGGAGTTCTATCGCGCTCTTATCCGGACATGATATCATACCTCTTTTCACCAACGCCCAACTTTAAATCATCCTTTAAATTAATTTATCAAGAAATATTGATTTATTTTAAATTTTTGGGCGTTGGTGAATCAAGCGATGAAAGCTAAATTTATAAGGTATAAAATGCTTTTTAATTAGTATTTAGGCGATTGCCATTTAAAAAAATCATAGCCAAAATCACCAACGCCAATTTTTGTTCATAATCAGTTATTAGCAAATAATTTTGAGCTAAAACTTAATTTATAGCACTACGCAAATACGTTAGGACGTTTATATAGCAATGAGCGCTGGTATATTTACAAATTGCAGGAAGGGCAAAATAGCTAAAATCTTATATTATCGGCAATTTATTCCCCCTTCCGGAGCTGTTGCCTGTTGCCTGCGCACAGCGCTATAAATGCTCAAACGAGCGTCAGGGATTACTTCTGACTTTTGTACGGGCGTTTTTATCCGCAACATGTAAAGCAGCAGCTCTACGTTAGCAAATGGCCATTAGCTAGCGCACAACTACATTAACGCCCCTACTAACTTCTGTACATCGCCAATCCGACGGCTCCCCTATGCGCGTAGCGCTATAGGTAAACGGTTCTCTTAGTGGTCTGTCAGCTTTGAATTGATGGGTTGAGACGAGCAGGGGGAGCAGAAAGGATAGAGACTGCAGAGGAAAATTAACCCATCAAAACTAACTTTACAAAATACTAGCGGGCAGGTTCCGGATATTCTCTTCAACTTCAGAAAATATAACTATCCTGAGTTCGGACTGTCGGTTGATAGAAACTTGAGCTTCTATCGATCTCAAAAATGCGGTTGGCTTGACTGTAAATTTCTATGGACAAGATACCGCTGACAGCATCGGTTGCAGCAGGAAGTAAGCATTAAAAATTCACTTGATGTGAAGCTTTATATCAGTTTTATGGAACAGTAAATCATGCTGAGTAATTTGCAAAAAAGAACAGCCCAAGCTATCATCAATATCTTTGAAACTAGCAGGGTTGTGGGAGATTATTCTTTAGTTGTTTGTGCTCCAGGAGACCCTGGTGGATTAACCTATGGAAAATCCCAGACCACGATCAATAGTGGTAATCTCTACTTGTTAATCAAAGCTTATACAGAAGCAGATGGAGCAAAGTTTGCTGATGAATTGTCTCCCTATCTAAAAAGTTTAAAACAACAGGATAGAACTCTCTGTGACGATAGAAATTTACATAGAATTTTGCGTCAAGCAGGCAAACAAGACGATGTGATGATAGACACACAAGATGCTTTCTTTGATCGGGTTTATTGGACTTCTGCGATTAACCGAGCGACTTCACTTGGTATTGAAACTGCTTTAGGGACTGCAGTTGTTTATGACAGTACAATTCATGGTTCCTGGGGACGAATGCGCGATCGCACAATCGAAAGGCATGGTCGTCCTTCTGAGATTGGAGAGCAAGCTTGGATTTCTAACTACATCAATGTTCGACGAGAATGGTTAGCTAATCATTCCATCAGAATTCTAAATAGAACCGTTGATCGAATGGATGCTTTCCGGAAAATAATTGACATAGGAAACTGGAGCTTAAACTTACCTTTGAATGTGAGGAGTTTAATAATCAGTGAAGAAACATTAATTCCAGATATTATTGTTGCTCCTGTAGTAAGTAGACCTCTGTTATTTTTAACAGAACCTTATATGAGAGGAGGAGATGTTAGAGAAGTACAACAGGCATTAGTTGATCGCGGTTTCTATCTAGAAGATGGAATTGATAGCGTTTTCGGTCCTCAAACAGATGCAGCCATTAAAAAGTTTCAACAACAAAATGGGTTGGTAGTTGATGGAATTGTTGGTTCAGCAACCCGTTCAGCACTAGGTATAGATAATGATTAAACTTGGATTAAGTAAGGAGAAAAACTAATGGGAATTTTATCAATGGGTTCATCAGGTGAAGGTGTAAAACGTCTTCAAGAAAGACTCAAAGAATTTTCTTTCTATCAAGGAGAAATTACTGGTAATTTTGATGCAGCAACAGAAGTAGCTGTTAAATCTTTTCAAGATGCTGATGGGTTAGCGGCTGACGGAGTTGTTAGTTTAATGGCCTTGCACGCATTAGGTTTATTACACTTAGAAACAATTGAATAAAGGAAAAACACAAAATGCAAATGCTAAAAAACGTTACGCCTTGTCTATGAACAAAAATTGCTTATGAGTTATCCCGTCAAATTCTGGCTGAAGTGAATAACGTTGTCCCAGGAACTCTCGTAGATTTTTCAGACCTTAATATTTCCATTTATCCAAAGCAATTTCCTTTATTACAGCCAGCTGCCAAAAATGCACTAAGAAGAGCAATCCAAAACCGAGGCACCACAATGGGGATTAACTCAGCCTATCGCACTTGTGCTCAACAATATCTATTGCGTTACTGGTTTGAATATGGAAATCCCTGCGGTTTTTAAGCTGTTGCACAACCAGGAAGTAGTAGTCATGAAAGTGGTTTAGCTTTAGATGTTGCTGACTGGAGTGGTTGGAGACCTTATTTAGAAGCTCAAGGCTGGACTTGCTATGGTCAGGGGAATGTAGTTCATTTTAGTTTTCCTGGAATTCCCATCGGGAATATAGAAATTAAAGCCTTTCAAACTCTTTGGAACAAGAACCATCTCAACGATCAAATTGATGCTGATGGCTTATATGGACTGGAAACGGCAAGTAAACTCAGTATTTCTCCCTCAGAAGGTTTTGGAGGAGACCCAGGACTGCGAATTCTGCGATTAGCTAGTCCTTTTATGAGGGGTGGAGACGTTCGTCGAGTTCAGAAGAAATTGAAAGAAGGTGGTTATCTTAATAATGATAGTGACGTTGAGGGTATCTATGGACCAATAACAGAAGCTGCTGTCAGGAAATTTCAAACCAATGAAGGAATTACAGTTGATGGGGTTGTTGGTCCTGAAACTTATAGAAAATTAGGGATTGAGTAGTTTGAATTGAACATTGAGGTAGAGGGCAAACCTTGGTTAGTTGTCATTAAAAATTTACTCTGAAAACCTAATTCTTGTTGATTTTATAGTATTTAAAAAATATAGAATATAACTTAAATGTTGTTTTATAATAATGAGAAATAACTACTATAAATTCAATATATGAGACAAACTTCCCTGAATATTATTGCGATTAGTATTTTTATAATGACAATGTCTGCTTTACTAGGACCAATTTTTAATATATCCCCAGTAATACCAGCGATCGCTACTTTTTCTGTGATGGTACTAGCTGCTATAGATACATTAGGATGGCAAGGTCAGGCAAGTATGATTATTGTAGACTTAGTGGAAGGTACATCCTCAGAAAGACGCGACCGGATTATTAGTCACGAAGCTGGACATTTTTTGGTAGCTTATTTGTTAGATATCCCTGTTAGTGGGTATGCTCTCAGTGCATGGGAGGCATTTCGGCAAGGTCAGTCTGCTCAGGGTGGGGTTAGGTTTAATGACGAAAAGTTGGCTGCCCAGTTACAGAGGGGTATGGTTTCTGAACAAGCTATAGACCAATATTTTACGGTCTGGATGGCGGGTATTGCTGCAGAAGATTTAGTTTATGGTAACGCTGAGGGTGGGGCAGAAGACCGGGCAAAAATTACAGTAATCTTAACACAATTAAAGCGCTCTACAGAATCTAAACTTAAACAAAGTTGGGCATCCTTGCAAGCACGAAGTTTAATCGAAAATCATCAATCTGCTTATCAAGCATTAGTGACTGCGATGACACAAAAAGCTTCTGTATCTGAATGTTATCAAGCAATTGAGCAAAATATTTCTGCAGATCGGACATGAGACTTATAGCCTTTTTATCTGGGATATGGAAACCAAGTACTATTAAATAGGGAATAGTAAAGGTGGGAAAACATCAGGATATAGGGTACTGGAACAGTGCGCTTTTTTGATCAGAAAAACCTCAATCTAGATTTACATCTCAAATAAAAACACTATCAGGAGTTATGCATGAGGTACGAAAAACTATGATTTGAAATTGCTGCCCTGTAGGTTGCTTAAGACAAAAATACGCTGCAGGTCTGTAAGTCCTGACTATATTATATTATGTCCGCTTAATAGCGCGATTAAAAACTTTCTTCTTCTGTTCCTTGTTTTTTCCTCCTGACTCCTGACTCCCCCTCCTGGGAGGGGGAGGGGCGAGGGGTGGGTTGACTCCTGACTCCTTAGTTAGTACCTAGGAAAAATCAAATCTACATCTATTAAGTTTCCACCATAAATTCTTCTGGATCAACCCCCCAGTTTACCCAAGCAATAGCCTCCCTCGCTTTACTAATATCTGGAGGCACTCTTGTGGCATGAATATAATTTGTACTAGGGCAAATCATTTTTAATAGATAAATTGGTTCAACATCAATATAATTATCTATTCTCAACAGAGTATACTCTCGCCAACTATCTAATTCTACTGCTTGCAATTCCTGACAAATTCTACTGTAACCTATTCCCTGAATTAATACTCGTCGTAGTTCGGCATTTTCTTCTTCCAGTAACCACCGTACTTGCCATCGTTCGGGATATAATAATCCATATTTTTCTGGCAGCTTTACCCCATGATAAGCATAGATCCGATAACCATCAATAAATCTAATTGCCGATCCCCCTTCAGCATGAAAACGGTTTTGTTCGTCCAGAGATAGCTTAATTGGGCGGTCACATACCAAACAGATATTCTCTAATTGTAACACAAACCCGCATTCTTTGACCAACTCTTGAAGTGCCTGCCATTTTTTTTGGTTGCAACTACACTCAAGTACAGAGATACAGAAATCGATCATTTCAATGGAACTTGCCATCAAATTTTGGCTAATATTTGAGACTAACCCGATTGCATCGCCTATTTGTTGCAGGGGTTGCTTAATCTGTTCCTCCCACTCTCGTATCAGGGGTTGACTAGACAGATGCTCCCATATATTCACTTCTATATGTTGTGATAGGGGTTGTCCAACTTGTTGCCAAATTAAATCTCCGAATCGAATTAAAGGATTTCCTCCAGGAAACTCTATTAGTTGTTGTCGCAACTGTTTTTGCTGCTGTTCCCAGATTTGCCTAATAATGCCACCTTGCCATTGTACCCACAGCTCCTCTAATAATTCTGCGTGTTCAGCTAAGGTATCTTGCCAGATAAACATTAGCTGTAGTAATTCTTCATTGGGCAAATCATTTTCCAGTTTCAGCCAGAGTTGTTCATCAATTTGGCTTTCTATTTCTTCTGAGAGTTGAACTTGTAAGGAAGTTAGTAAGGGAGTGCCCAACATTTGCACTAAACGTTGGGGCGAACGCGATCCTACTATCTCTTTCATCGCATCTGGACTACTGATAAATAGAATCTCTGGCTCTCGTTTTCCCATAGCAGAATAAGCTGCTTTCACTGCATTTGTTGCCCTTTGCCTATCTATCGGGTCAGTTGACACCATATTCTTGTGCCACTTTTCCTGATACATTGGTATTAATGTTTTTTGTTCTGCTGTGAGGTTTTCAATTTTAGTCTGCCACATAGCGCCACCCAAGAGGTTCATATTCTCGCTGAATGCGTACCATCCAATTTCCTTGAGGAATCTCGATGGCTTTATGTTCTTCGTGGGTTAAAGTTACTTTTTCTGACAAAACTTTCAGGTACAGAGTGCCATCTTTTTCGCGTAGCTCTGCATCTCCACGAGTAATCCTATGAGAGTGTCCAGTGACCTCTCCTTCTGCTAAAGTCAGGTGAGATAGTTTTTTACCTAAAGCTAGCTTAACTGATTGTAATATTACATCACCTTGTCGAATTGGCTGCATCCTTATTTTTCCTTAGCCCTAATACTAACTGCACAACAAATATTTATGCCACCCTGTAATTTACATCGTACATCATGGCACATTTGTCAATCAACTTTAATATAAGTAGGTAAACGTTAAAATTTTTCGTTAGAGAAAGGCAGTAGGCAGAGAGCAGAAAGCCGAAGGAAAGAGGCTTCTGAGCTACTTGAATTTTTGTTACATACTTTGTTTTTTTTCGTGTTTACCTACTTAATCTATTAATTTCTATCTTTATATATTTTTGTAAAAATTATGATATACATTTATCTAGTCATTTTTATATGTAATTATGGATTCCCGTGATTTTATTTGTCGCTTTACTAAAGTAAAATTTTGATAAATGCAGTTTAGATCGCGTCTTTTATATTATTTTTATAATTTTTACAATTATCATTTTCTTTGTGGGTTTAATACCCCACCGTCTACACGGTGTTCAAAATTACTTGGGGTTAGAATCCCCATGTAATTTTCCTCCTGTCTCCTGTCTCCTGTCTCCTGTCTCCTTCTTCAATTAATATTTTTTACTTATAGTAAAGAAAGAATTGCTGAGGACATAGATAGATTGATATCATGTCTGATTACAGCAGTTTTCATTTGAATCGACCATAGTAGGGACGTTCCATGGAACGTCCCTACAAGTATTATTGTTTTGAATATGTAGTTCACCAATCTGAAAAGCGCTGTAAACCACTGTAATTATCATTGCTTCTGAGAAACCATAGGGAGGAGTCAGGAGGAAAAAACAAGGAAGAGGAGAAGAAAGTTTTTGTTTAGCTGGCGCACAACGCATCCTATCTCCTTGGTCGGAGCTGCGCTAAGGTCATGCTACTGCTTTCCGTTAACGCTCTTGGTCACCGAATGCGAATCGCAAACTGCGACATCTAACACGGAGCATCCAACGGAGTTCTATCGCGCTATTAAAGGGACATGATATTATCCCAATTTCATAAAATATTGCTACATTGTACGCAGGAGTAGAAGAAGAGAAGCATAAAAAAAAAGAAAAAAAAAGATTCAATATTTACAATATCTGCGAGCGATAAAATTTTATACTTAAGGCCAAAAATATAGATTAAGCGGTTGTTAGGGGAGCTTCCCGAAGGGTGGAATGGCGAGGAGACCTTGCTATATCCAATCGACAAAGAGAGATGTAATATCAAGTCCGGTTAAACAGTTATAGAATGGTTAACTCAGGAGGAGTCAGGAGTCAGGAGTCAGGAGTCAGGAGGAGAGAGGATTACAAAGATGGGCCTACTTATGACGATTGGAGAATTTTTTTATGTGCAATTAACCGGATTTGATATAATATCATGTTCCCCCTCCGGGGGAGCTACGCTAACGGTTGAATACTTATAAATAACTGTTGTGAGTCCTCAGGAGTCAACCCACCCCTCGCCCCTCCCCCTCCCAGGAGGGGAAGTCACCTCCTCAGGAGGGAAGAAAGGAGAAAAAGAGGAAATATTGGTATTGGGGGTATTGATAATTTCAGTATTTCTTTGGTACTTTCGGTACTGTCAGTCCTTAAATTTTATTTATAACTGACCCGTCCGCAATTCGTAGCTCCCTCAGAGGGGGAACATGATATAACTACCTTTGCGTGGATTTGGTATTGCAAAATTTTAACACAAATATAGTCATTCATGTTAATCTATAGACATGAAACTCTCAGACTATGTGAAAAAAGTAGGAATAAGTTATTAACAGTCTGGAGGTGGTGGAAACAAGGGAATTTAACAGGTTATCAATTGCCTTCTCGTACAATTATCATCACGGATGACTACAATTCTAAACCAGATGTGATAGCTTGCATTTATGCAAGAGTTTCCAGTGCACAAAACAAAGATAATTCTAGATAGACAAGCTGAACGGTTAAAAAAATTATGCCATTGCAAGAGGCTATAAAATCTTAAAAATTGGCTAAGATTCTAGTTTATCCTAACTATTACTATACCCTACCATATGTGTTGCCACCTACTAATTAGACTGTAATTGTGCATTCAAAGTTTTCACAATTCGATCGCGTATTTCCTCCAAATGCGCTATGGTATACTCATCCATTTTCTTACCTCGCTTTTTAATTATCTTCTCCAAATCTTTATCCAGTTGTCGCAATTCATACCAAGCTAAACTTCGAGCATCTTCAGGTACAGTACGATTACGCAATACCATTGAAATAAGTAAATTTAGATGTTCCCGTTGCAAAGAGCGACGCATACTAGAAATCTCAACTTCTCCACCACTAGACTCTAAAACTTCCGTCCAGATACTATTTTGCAGAATCTCAAAAAGTTCCGGTAGTTTCAACGCATTATCTGGGGTTGTCTTCAACTCCAAATCTCGTAGACGAGTCAAACGAATATCAGAAAGGAGCGATCGTAAAACTATCCTTTGCAGAAACAAAATATTATCTTGAATGGGATAATCTAAAGGAAAAACTAAAACAGAGCTTCCCCAATGTCGCCAACGTGATGGTGCTAACTTATTAAGTAAATCTGGTGCAAACTGAAACGCATCTTCAGCAAAAATATATTTATCTATAATTTCTAATGCTTGGCGTTGTTGCTCTACAGATATAGCTTCAAATGGTAATCGCCCATTAGTATTTTTTGTACTCTCCCGATTAAATGACTGACCGCCTACATACAAAGTAGTATCCATTATTTGCTGGATATAATAGAAGAATACCGTATCAAACATTACCCTGATTTCGCTATAACTTTCATCATTTTGAGGAACGCGCTTTTCTAGACTTTTCCAAATATTCCGGGCGTTATCCAGTTGCCACTGGGAATAAATTAATGTATTGCTACTAAGGTCAAATGTATTTGCTGCTGGATCGAGAATATCATAAGAATCTTCATCTGTGGCATAAGATAATTCTGGTTGAGACGCTCGTCTAGCAATCTCTTGTAAGAATCCTTTTTCACTTATATAGCTAGTGGTGCCACTGGGTTTATAACCGTATTCAATTGCCCAATCATCATAAGGACCAACTATAGTGGGAAAATAGTCTCCTTGTATTGTTCCCTGTGGAGCTATATTAACTGGTACATAATCCATTACAGATGCTACTAACCCTTTTGTTTGAGTAATAGTTGTATCGTTTAACTGTTCTGGTTCGAGCATTGTACTACCGTGGAAATTATGTCTCAGACCAAGAGTATGTCCAACTTCGTGAGCAGTAAGATATTTTAAATATTGATTTACATACCTATCCATTTCTTTACTGTGGGGTCTGATGTTTTGCAAAGCATCCATTGCCACCGCCCCTATTGCCAACTGCTGAGATGACTCCCAATCAAAACAAAGATGTTCTGATGAGTGAGAGTTTGATAATGACGACTTCCGAAAAGATTGATATTTTGCTTGTAGAGATTGAGGAATAATGGATTCTATACTGTTATTTGAAGTATTAGGTTCCGTCTCAGTTTTTAGATTTCCTAAATAGCGAGAATACATATCTAATACGCAGGGATTGTAACTTTTTCCATCCTTGGTTTGAAAAGCTTCAGGCAGAGATTGATTTTGTAAAATTATACTGCCTACTCCGCCATATTTAATACTTCTAATAATACCTGCATTGAGAATAATATCTGCATCTAAAATTTGCCCTGTTAATGGATTGACACGGGAAGGTCCAATACCTGCAAGCCAAGAGTCAAAAATAGTAGACCAACGAATTGTGTTGTAACGAATATCGGCCGGGTCCCAAGTAGCATCATCAGGCATTTGTTTGGCTTGAATCGCATTAATAAATCCTGCTTTTTCAAAAGCTTTATTCCACATTAATATTCCTTCTCGAATGGCATCACGATATTCGATTGGTACTGTATTTTCTATCCAGAAAGTTATTGGTTCTAGGGGAGGTGATAAAGGTGCGCTAGGAATTTGTTTTTCTAGATGCCATCTCTTAATGTAACGAACATAAGGTTCTCTACGATTATTATCAGAAAGATCTTTATAAGCACTAATAAAATAACCTACTCTTTCATCTGCTAATCGAGGAATATAACCATTATTTATTGGCAATTCAGAAAAACTGTAGCGAACTTTGAGGTTAAAAGCACGGCTATCTGCCAAAGATTCTAAATATGCTGTATTATCTTTATTTAAAATACTATAAACTGACTCCAATTCTATATTTAAAGGAAATGCTTTAGCATCACTAATATAAGATTTTGTTCGGTCTATTGAGTAGTCATTAGGTAAAGTTTCTTCTAGTGATGGTAAATTCATTTCTCCTATTAATAAATTTTCCAAGTCAATCAACAATGTTTTTGTTTGAGGATGAGTTGCTTCAATGGGCAAAGAATATAAAATTGAGTCACTAAAAGAACGTTGAATTGAACGAGCTTGAGGGTCTAATTCGTTAGTCCGAAAATTAAGATTGGGCAGGACAAATTGAATATTATCTTGATGTTGGCGCAACTGAAATACAAAATCTCTGATTGGTATACCACTAATTAAACCTGCCTCGCCAATACCTGATTCTAAAGTTATTACAGAAAGGAAGTTTTGATTAAGTTGTTCTGGTTTAACTTCCATTAATGTTTTACCTGTTTCTTCATCTCTATAAATGGTAAATATCCCTTCTAGTTTCTCAGATCCATCAATTAATTTTTCATAAGAATCATCTCTTTCTTCAGCACTAATAATTTGTTGTGGCTTTGCTGAAATATTGGTTGTTGAAGCTCTAGTTGTAGGAATGATAAATATAACCAGTAGAAATGATAAGCAAAATAATAGTAATATGCTTGTAATTTGAATGATTTTTTGCGAGATTATTTTGCCTATACAGTTTTTCTGTTTATGAGTTTTATTTTGACCGATCGTCCACATAATTAATTAAAGAATAAGGAAAAAGTATAGTACAATTAGCAAATATTAAGTTATATCATGTCCGGTTGAATACTGATAAATAACGACGGAGGAGTAAGTCCTTAGGTCGGGGAAGCCGTCGGATTGGCGACGTACAGAAGGTAAGAAGAAGGAAGAGGATAGGAAAGTTTTTT
The DNA here is from genome assembly GCF_010672695.1 of Okeania sp. SIO1H4. Taxonomy (NCBI): domain Bacteria; kingdom Bacillati; phylum Cyanobacteriota; class Cyanophyceae; order Oscillatoriales; family Microcoleaceae; genus Okeania; species Okeania sp. SIO1H4. The sequence continues at coordinate 47,151 of NZ_JAAHGB010000031.1, read as the reverse complement.
ATCGCGCGATTAAACGGATTTGATATTATTCATAACTAATAGTAAGTTTTGTAATTTTTGTCCACCTTACCTAGTTTGATGAATTCAAGCTTCTTTTTTCTCTATGATAATCCGAAAATTTATCGACTGCCAATAGTGCGGATAAGTATAGTCGTCTGGGCAAAGACTGTCGATATGTTGTGTTATCTTACAAATCCTTGTCACTTATTTAGATACTCTTAAAGATTATTTAAAGCCTGGAAAAACTCTAATTAAAATTATTGATAAACTCAAGTAATAATTAGCAATTTATCAAAAATAAGAAGGATAAAATTGATGATAGTTTAATTCAGTCAGTCATACCAAATATCACGCATTTTTGCTACCAAATAATTGCTAAAAACATTACTGAACCTGACTTATTACTTAATAACTGAAGTCTTCAAGAAGAAGAGCATTATTTTGAGGAATTTGTAAAAGAATACTTGATTTTGTAGTTTAGACTATAAAAAAGTTGCAAAAATTTCATATTTGGCAATAAAATTTATCGTTGTCACCCTTCCGTTGCATGTTAAATCTTGGGTTTTATAGCACGACACAAATAGGTGAGGAAATCCCTCTATTTCTCTATTTCCTACTCCCTTTTCACTCAAATTGATTGTCCTAACCAAAGAACGTACTGCTATAGTAAACAGATTTTTCAACAGCACTATTGCACTATTAGAGATATAGCAATCCTAAATAGGTTGCGGGTAATCAAAAAGTAAATAAAAAAACTGAAACTCTTACCAGTTAAGTGTTCCCAGTTAAGTGTTCCCTAAAAAGCAGTAAGATTTTTGACACGAATAAAATAGGATTGCTATAGATAGCAAACCTTGTGAAAAACCCTAAATTCATGGGCAGTCTCTACAAACTTATAGCGCTGTGCGCAGGGAACAGGCAACAGGGAACAGGGAACAGGGGGAATAAATTGCCGATAATATAAGACTTCTAGCTCTTTTGCCCCTACTACAATTTGTAAATATACCAGCGCTCATTGCTATATTAGGGATTTATAGCAGTCTAAGGAAAGTTAGGACATCTCAAAAGCTTAAAACTCAGATAATGCAAGATTTTTCCTTATTTCTTCTTCCTTCTGCTATAATACTGATTTGAAAAAATAATGTTACGAATAATAAGTGCGATCAAAAGATTTTGCAGCAAATGTCCCTTTGACGAAAAATAGAATTTACGACCGTTCAAACTGGTATTGAAGCAATTCCCGTGTGACTCCTGACTCCTGACTTCCCCTCCTGGGAGGGGGAGGGGCGAGGGGTGGGTTGACTCCTAAGAAATAGCCTAACTATTTGTAGCAAACATTTATCAAATTGGTATAATTCTAATAAAATTCCACCTAAAAACCTAAAACCCCAAACCTAAAACCTAAATTTTAAGGTTCTGACCAAGGGATAATATTATCCTCAGCTAACTGTTGAGAAACAGCGATCGCTCCATAAAGATTCAAATGACTAGGGTCAGAAAATTTGTCATAAGCATCTGGCCATGCACCACCTAAATCTCGGAATAAAAAGTTTGAATATTCTAGAGATAACTGCTGCATATATTCCTGAAATTTTTGTTCATAGGTAGTTCGCGCCTCATCTAAATATGCTGTAGTTAAAGGCATATTCACAAATACAAAATTAATCCCTATTGACTGAGTATACTGTAGTAAATTCTTCAGTGCAGTTATTTGTTTTCCTGGCAACTGGAAGTTAGCATAATCTGCATCATATTTACCTGAAACTTTAGCATAGTTTTGATAGTAATTTTCTGGCTCAAACTTAATTGAAATTGGTAGAAAACCGTTAGATTGAAATTGGTCTAATTTATCAATATCTTCTACTGCTAAATCTTTGTCTTTTTGTTGCTGCAAAAAATTCCAATTTTTCGGATTATTTATGATTGAATTTATTAAACTTTTGAGGCGGTCGCGCTGTTGATAAGTCACCGATATTTCCTCAATTTTTCCCTGGATATTTTTAAATATTTGCTGGTATTTTTTAATGTCAAAATTAACAGATGTTTCTGATGTATTTGTCTCAATAGTAAATGTGCCAGCATCTACTTCCTGATAACCTTCAGAACTCGCAATAATATCAAAAGTTCGATCCACTCTGCCACTATTAAGAGCGCGAACTCCATCAGCAAATATAATTAATTGCGGCAGTTGTTCTGCTGGTAAAACCTGACGTACAATTAAATCTACCACCTGAGCTGTTGCCCCATTTATGCCAAAATTATAAACTCTTAAATCTGGATATCCTGCTGTTGCTAAACTTTCCTCAAGTACTGTAGGATTAACCCCTCTCAATGCTCTAGAACTACCAACTATTAAAATATCTGGTAGTTTTTTTTCTACTTGTAAATATTGTTGATAACGAACTAACTGTTCATCTAATTGCGGACTATTAAAACTAGGATAAGTAGAAAATTCAGGAGCTTCCACAGCATCTTCATTCACTTCTGTAGGAGTTTGACAATTCGGACCCTGACAAATACTTCCAGACCGGGAAATATCTGGAAGTTGCTGTAATATTGCACCTAATTTTAGATCGGTTTGAACTGTCAACAAAATACCCATAGCAGCACAAGCAAAAGCAGTAACCCATTTACCGGAATTAAAAGTATTATATGTCAATGAATTACCCATTTGTGTAGAGTATTCTTCATTAGGAATGAACAAACGAGAAGTAATAAGTAACTGTTGAATAGCCGTAAAAAGTTGTGTTGTAACTGTGTAATTATTATGAGGAGTTAACAGCTTTGAGTCAAATTTTTCAGTTTTCTGTGGTGTTAACTTGAGAAAAACACGATCTGCTCTTTTTCCTAATAACAAATCCATTTCTGCAGAAGCAGCAAACTCCGGAGGTTGTTCCGAATACTGACGACTTCTGGCAGTAAAATTAATACCATAGCGCCACAAAGGCAATTTTTGACCAGCACGACGTCCATACACCCTGACCCCACTAATTCCAGGAACTTGAAGTTGACGCAAAAACTGAGCGATGGGTGGTCCTACTTGAGATTGAGAAGGACAAGTAGGAGCTTCACTCATAACGTGCAATAATTCCTGCTTAGGTAATATTAGTACTCGAATACCACCTGTTTGTAATTTTTGATCGAGGTCTGGATTAAGTAATTTGTTTAACAGAAAACTAATAGCTTCATAGTTTCCCTGACTTGCCAAAACTTTAGCACTTGCTGCCATCTCTGAATTTTCTGATGCTGGTAAATTCAACCAGTCGATCCAAAGAGGTGACTCCGATTTTTGTTTCGGTTCATTAATAATACAACCATAGATAGTAGCAGCTTGGATACCTCTAGGTAGAATAGTAGATAATGTAGAGGCGATCGCTTCTTTTGTCTTCTTTTTATCTGGAGCTTCTTGGTTTGAGTTATTAGTATTAGTACAGAATAAATGTAATGTAGATTCTTTGAGAGTAGCTCGAATCTTGATTTCAAGAGTAGTAAATTGTTGTTGTAGCAAACGTTCAATTGCTGCCACATCTCCCCAACTTGCCCATTCTTGTAGCATCAGATCGGGTGGAGTTAGATCCACCCGCAACATCCAGTCAGGTGCAGTTTCACCCTGAACAAGTAGAGAAATTAAAGCTTCATGGAAATCTTTGAGCTTTAAGTCTCGGAGCTTTTGGGCGATCGGTTCTGCCAATAGAGATGGAGCTGGACTATAAGCTGCTTCACAGGAGACCCATAAAATTTTCTGGGTTTTCAATTCAGGACTTTTGGCAGAATCTTCTGATTGTTGGGTAGTTTCTGTTAATTTTTCCTTAAGTTGTCTTTCTCGAATACTTACATTTACAGAAACCCCTAACTCACCTAAAACTTCACTAAGATAACTAGCAATTGCATCTGGATGGCCATATTTTGCCAATCTTTGATAGGAAACTGTCAGGGGAGAATCAAGTAAATATTGGTCTAATTCTTCTGTATTCTCTGAGTCTGCTTCTAATTCATTGGGTTGTGTTGATTCAGTAACAGAAGATTTTTCTGAATCTAATCTTGGTGATGAAACCAGTTCTGAATGGTCTAATGTGTCATTTGTCAACACAGATGACTTGTGGGGAGTTGAAAGTAATTCAGAGGCGTTGTGATTAATATCTAGTTTCGGAGATTGTCCCACAGTGACTTTTCTCAGATGTTCTTCCGGTAAAGTTTGACTATCATTTTGATTTTGTGGGTGTTTTGCAGGAACAACATAATTAGACCTCAAAAGAGCATTAACTTCTGAACCAGAGGAAGGAGAAGGAGTATTTACCTGTTGACTCTGAATTCCTACCTTATTACCATCAAGTTTTACTGTCCAGTCAGGTCTCCTGCGACCTAAAGCTCGGCCACATAGAAACATCTGGTAAATTCGAGGTTGATTAGGAGGTAGTAGAGATTCTAGATCGACCTGACCCAGTGCCTGGGAAAACTGGGCTAGTGCAAAGTTCATTTCTGGACATTTTTCGGCTTCACAGAGAATATGTAAATGATTGCCACGCAATCTTACCTGTACTTGCACTTCTGGAAGTCCCAAAGCTTCTTGTGCCCAATCTCCTAAAGGAGAGCGATTTTCCGTCAATATAGTTTTATTCCCTTTCATCTTCTCCTTTTTGTGGGAGACTCCCTTGTTCGGCTTAACTATTCGTTAGTGACATTTTGGACTGTAGCGTATAAACATATATAAAGGAAAGCCTATTGCTAAAATTCATATAATATAGTTGAAAATCATGGGTATATTCGTATATTATTATACTATATGATGATATGAGCGAAAATTTAGAGAGTATTTATCAATTGAAGAAGGCAGAAGGCAGAAGGTCTAATTGCTTATGGATTTAAACTCCAAACAATTTTAAGCACCCCCGTTGACGGTGGGGTATTAAATCAGCCACAGAAAAGATAAATATTAAATCGCGTAGGGTGCAAAGCGTGTTACGTAACGCACGCTTCCCAAGCACGCGGTGCGTGAGGTTTAAAACTGACCATTATTCCAGAAATGGTAAGTATTTAGTCACAGGCCCTATTTTTACTTTTGTTGGCAAACAGTCTCTGAGGAGCCACGGACTAATAAATTAAGAAAAATTTCTATTGATTTTAGCTTTGAATGATGAAAAATGCTATATCATCATATCAAACTTATTAATTATTTCTCACTTTTAGCTGTCTTGCCATCTTAACAATTAATATTCAACCAAACTTTAATATTATCGAAATTTGTTGAGTGGCTGAATATGCTTGAGTCTTGTTAAGCTTGCTATATTAAGTTCTAGCGTATAAACTTACTAAGGTAAAATCAATGCAATCCTTTCGAGAAAATTCCTCTGAAAATCCTACAATAAAAGCTCCCAGTTGGAAAATTTCCTCAGATATTTTACTTAGCTTGGCCACTGGTCCTGTTTTATTAGGATTATTGGGTAATAAAGCCATTAATGAATTATTACCAGAAATTGGCCTCTATAGTGAGGAAATATTTCGGGGCGATCGTCTACCAATGCTTAATTTTCCCCAAAATTCATCAGATTCCTAATTTTATTTGTTATTTGACTATTTATAGTTTCTTTCAACAAATTCCTAAGATTTTTTAAACTTAAGATTAAGGGTGCAACAACTCCCATCCTTTTCTATAGGTTAGCTCAAAGCCTCTACTACTATGTGATTAATTAACAAAAAACATTGCTGAAAGCCTAGCTCTCAAAGGCCTACTTTACTCTCAGGTGTATGATACAGTAATGTTAGTTGAAATATGCAACCCCCTACTAAATATAGGTAAAGTGTTCTCAGAAGGTCAAAATATCCGAACTTGCGGTGGCGAAAAAACAGCAAAAAACTAGAGCAAACCAAAGTATCTAATAAAATAAGATTCAGTGAATAAAACAGTAGCGGACGGCATCCGCCAACTGAGGTTAACCACCTGAATGACAGGGGACAGCACAACCTATACAATACTACCGCAATAGTAGAGCATAGTTAAGCGGTCTCGCAGGAGCCATTATCCCTACTCCTTGAAGCAAGTGGAATATGTCAAAAAAGCACATTTATTCCATGATGCTTGTTTAGTATTTGGCATTTTTCTGATTAACGATTGGGAAAATCACCAAAATGTTATAAAAACATTAACAAAAACAAAATTACCAGATAGTTGGTTTAGTGATGTAGAACTTAGAAGTATTTTAACACTAGGCCTATGACTAAATTTAAGCTACTGAATAGCCTACAAAAATTTTGGCAGATAAGAGCTAGGCGGTTTAACTTGTAGATGAAAAATGACTCACGAAATTTATAGAGAAAGATTAATGACTCTCGCTTCCTTTTAATAGTGGGAAGCAAAAAGTTATTTATTGTTAAAAGAAAGGGTGGAAAAAGAGGTATTTAATGAGGAATATATATTTTTTTAATAAACGGCGTTGGTAATTGATGGGATGATTTATATTTTGGGGTACCGCTCTGTAACCTACCCCGGTTAATCATTGGGGGACTGCCCCTACAAATTTCATCCTGTAATTTACCAATGCCTAATAAACCAACAATAGTTGAAAAATCCCCTATTAGCAATAGCTATTTTGATAATTTGGTACTACTAAATCTCATTGAACGAGTATAAAAGTATCAAACAATATATTGATTTTGATATCAGTATCTACTAAGGAATAGGTAATATGAGTTCACTACTAAAGTCAGAACAGACAACGCTAGAACAAGGGGTTAATAATCCCCCGACTAAAGTTTCAGGTATGTTTCTGGGTAATCGAATTAAAATAATTGAAGATTTATGGGAATTAGTGCTAAGGCAAGAGTGTGGCCAAGAATTGGTAAGTATACTCCAGAAAATGCGCTCGGTTAATTCTCCAGAAGGACAAGCTTTTAACTTTCTAGATTCAGAAATTGTACAACTTATTGAACAGTTAGAACTCAAAGATGCAATTCGGGCCGCCCGAGCTTTTGCTTTATATTTTCAGCTAATCAATATTGTTGAACAACATTATGAACAAAGGATTCAACAACTAGCCTACTCTAACAACAAAGGTCTGGGAAAACTAATCTTTAAAGATGATGAAGTTAAGGATGGTGAAGCTTGTTCATTGCGGATGGGAAGTATTCCTGTCTGGAGCGATAACAGAAATAAACCTGAAGGAGAGGGGACATTTCATTATCTATTTCCCCTATTGCGGACTCTGAATGTGCCATCTCAATTAATTCAACGATTAATTGATCAATTAGATATCCGTCTAGTGTTTACAGCACATCCTACAGAAATTGTACGTCATACAATTAGAACAAAACAGCGACGCATTGCCAAAATTTTCCAACAGCTCGATCTAGTAGAAGAAAGTTTTTCAGAATTCTCTGTAGATGGAGAACAGGAAAATTCAATGGTTTCATCCTGGGAAACAGAATCTCTCAAGGAACAGTTAACAGAAGAAATTCGTTTGTGGTGGCGTACAGACGAACTACACCAATTTAAACCTACTGTACTTGATGAAGTAGAAACGACTCTTCATTACTTTGAAGAAGTGTTGTTTGAAGCTACTCCCAAACTATATCAAAGGTTTAAGCAAGCTCTGCATAGTTCTTTCCCTTACTTAAAACCACCTACTTTCAATTTCTGTAAGTTTGGCTCTTGGGTGGGAGCTGACCGGGATGGTAATCCTTTTTGTACACCAGAGGTGACTTGGCAAACAGCTTGCTATCAACGGAAGATAGCGTTAGATAAGTATATTGATATTATTGATTCCCTGATCGAACTTTTAAGTTTGTCGTTGCATTGGAGTGATGTTTTACCAGAACTGCTGGACTCGTTAGACCGCGACCAATTGCAAATGCCCGAAGTATATGACCAATGGGCAATTCGTTATCGGCGAGAACCATATAGGTTGAAGTTGTCTTATGTGAGAAAGCGTTTGGAAAATACTCGCGATCGCAACTGGCGCTTGTATAATGGTGATTCTCTCCAAAGAGAAATGGAAGTTCTCTCCCAACGTCGAGAAACAGCAGCAGTTTATCGTTCTGGTGGCGAATTTCTAGAAGAGTTACAACTAATTCAACGTAACTTGAGCGAAACTGGTTTAAGCTGTAGTGACTTGGAAAATCTCATTTGCCAGGTAGAAATTTTTGGCTTCAATTTAGCACGACTAGATATCCGCCAGGAATCTTCTGTCCATGAGGCTGTGATTAATGAAGTTACTGAATATTTACAAATTCTGCCTAAACCCTATATTGAAATGTCAGAGGCAGAACGAACTGAGTGGCTATCAACAGAATTGCCTACTCGTCGCCCACTAATTCCTACAGAACTACCTTTTTCTGAGAGGACTTGCGAAATCATTAACACTTTCCGAATGCTGCGACAGTTACAGGTAGAGTTTGGCCCAGAAATTTGCCAAACTTACATTATCAGTATGAGTCGTGATGTCAGCGATCTATTGGAAGTGTTGTTGCTAGCTCAAGAAGCAGGACTGTATGACCCGGCAACTGGAAAAAGTGAGATTCAGGTGGTTCCTCTGTTTGAGACAGTGGAAGACTTGAGAAATGCTCCCAGGGTGATGCGCAATTTATTTGAATTGCCTTTGTATCGGGCAGCACTTGCTGGTGGATATAATCAATTACAAGAACCAGCAGACTCTCAAATGCAATCTGAGTTAAAGACTCTTTATTTGCAAGAAGTGATGCTTGGTTACTCAGATAGTAATAAAGATTCTGGGTTCCTCAGTAGTAACTGGGAAATTCATAAAGCTCAAAAAGCTTTACATAAAATTGGTGAGGAATATGGTATCGCATTACGGATATTTCATGGGCGCGGTGGTTCGGTAGGACGTGGTGGCGGTCCTGCTTACAAAGCTATTTTAGCTCAACCAGGTAAGAGTATTAGTGGGCGGATTAAGATTACTGAACAAGGTGAGGTGCTAGCTTCTAAATATTCTTTGCCTCAGTTGGCAATGTATAACTTAGAAAATGTTACTACTGCAGTTATTCAAGCTAGTTTACTACATACAGGGTTTGATGAAATTGACACCTGGAATGACATTATGGAGGAGTTGGCGGTAAGATCGCGCACTCATTACCGACATCTGATTTATGAACAACCAGACTTAGTAGAATTTTTCTATCAAGTTACCCCGATCCAAGAAATTAGTCAACTACAAATTAGTTCTCGTCCAGCTCGGAGGAAAAATGATAAAAAGAAGACTATTTCTGGTTTACGAGCAATTCCTTGGGTTTTTAGCTGGACTCAGAGTCGCTTCCTGTTACCTGCTTGGTATGGGGTAGGAACAGCTTTACAAGAATTTGTGCAAAAGCAACCAGAAGAACACCTGAAACTTTTGCAGTATTTTTATCTAAAATGGCCATTTTTCACTACTGCAATCTCTAAAGTAGAGATGACTCTAGCGAAGGTAGATTTACAAATGGCTCATTATTATGTCCGAGAATTATCTAATCCAGAAGACCGGGAAAGATTTGAGGCGTTGTTTGAGCAAATTGCTACTGAATATCACCTAACGCGGGATTTAGTTTTACAAATTTCTGGCCATCAACGACCTTTAGATGGAGAGCCAGATTTGCAGCGTTCTGTGCAGTTGCGGAATGCTAATATTGTTCCTCTAGGTATGTTGCAGGTAGCTTTGTTGAAACGCCTGCGTCAGCATGATACAGGTACTCCAGGAGTGATTCACTCTCGCTATAGTAAGGGTGAGTTGTTACAAGGTGCTTTGTTGACTCTCAATGGTATTGCGGCCGGAATGCGGAATACAGGTTGAGGAAGAGTGAGATGAGGGCGTGGGTGAATTTCAAAACTACCCATGTTCTTTTTATAGCGATCGCAGTTTTCACCCTTGATAGACAACATTAGGGAAGTAGGTAGTAGGCAGTAGGGGCGTTAACGATAGTTATGCGAAGCTAACGGCCGTTTGCTCCTACAGGAGTAGGGGAGTAGGGAACAAAAAATAATTTTGCCTAGCGATCAATCTGACCATAAAATATATAGCAACCGCCAGGTTGGTTAGGACAATTAGTGCGATCATCTTGCTCGCGTCATAAATCATCATAATGACCCGATGTCCTATAGCAATGAGCGCTCAGGTATTTACAACTTAGTAGATCAAAGTGCAGTAAGGGAAAAGGTTGACAAAAAATAATAGAGTTGTCGCTAAATAGAGGGAAAAAATCGCTCCAACCTAGACAGAGCAATAATTTCAAGGCCTTTTTAGCCACCAATAGCTACAATCCTTATATAACAAGGTTTTTGGGGGTTTTTGAAGTTATAAAGCGACAAGTCTAATGTGTAAATATGCCAGAGCACATTGCTATAACTATAATGGCGACTGCTATACAGTTACAGCGCTGTGCGCAGGCAACAGCTCCGGAAGGGGGAATGAAAAACCGATAATATAAGGCTTTTAGCTATTAGACACCTCTTGTAATTTGTAAATATGCCAGCGCACATTGCTATACAGCGTATTTCATATTAGTGAGTACACCAGTCGCGGGCAAGATGCCCGCACTACAAAGACTTTAGCATTTATATTTGTACCTCATCTACCTGTAATCTGCTGTAATTTTGCTTAACCTAATTTACTTATAGATCAGTTAAATTATACTTTCTGAGCAATCTGAAGCGCAGATAGGTAAGAAAGGTTAATGATATTGCCATGATATTTTTTTAAAATTGTACTCAAATTTTCAAATAAAGTATTACGTTGCTTTGCATCCATTGCTATATAAGGTGATAAGGTGCTTAAAAGTGCTAGATAATCATCAATATCATAAGTTACTTCACATATTAACTCTTCGGAAACTAAGTTTTGAAACTTACCAGAGTCAATAACCGCATTTCCTATACTACTAATATTTGTTTGATGAATTGCGATCGCTTCATACCCTTTTAAATCAGATGCGTAGGTCTGATAAACTGAATCTAATAATTCCTGATAAATATCTTGACTTGGTTGGGGTGGAGTATTCCAAAGTAAAACTAAAAAGCCATTAGTTTTTAAAGCTTCAGCAGTTTTAGCATAACGAAATTCAGACGATACCCAGTGAAAAGAAGTAGCAGCAAGCACTACATCAAACTGATTCTTTTCTAATTCCCACTCTTCAAAAGTAGTATTGATGATTTTAACTCTTTGATAGCGATCGCAATTTCTCAGCGCTATTTTATAAGATTCTGAATTTGGTTCTACGCAGACCATAGAAAAACCAAGATCGGCAAAGCTAGTTGTTGCTGTTCCTGTAGCACATCCTATCTCTAAAATCTTAGCATGAGAAGAAAGTTGAGCTATTTCTACGACACGGTTGACTAATATTTGGGGATAACGAGGTCTAGTTCTATCGTAAGCATCTGCTATTTGGTCATACCAATTGGATTTCTGTTCCAGGTTAAAGTCTTGATACCAGTTATTTTTGGGTGAGGAATCAGACATAATTGTTTGAAATATTAATATTAATATTTGTATTTTAGGGTAGCTGTATAATAATCGGTAAGTAATGTCAAGATTTTGTAAAAGTTTGGCTAATGTATATTAGTGAAACATCTTGTTTATAATTTGTTTATAAACATTTTATCTACACCTCAAATCTGTTTAGTCAAATATTAACAATTATCAAAACTTTGTTGTCTTAGTTGTTCTAATCCCATACAAAAAAAAACAGCCAGTTTTGGCCAGGAATTATTAATCAGGGTGCATCTATAAAATTATATTTTTACATACATTAGACAAAATCAAGAAAAGTTGTTAAATAAAAAAACCTCCACCAATTACGGCGGAGGTTATCTATCAGGGTGCATCTACCATTTCTGTTTCCCATACTCCCATACTTAATCCGGAAATTCTCAATTTGATTTTCTATTGTTTTAGTGCAAAAAAAACCTCCACCAATTACGGCGGAGGTTATCTATCAGGGTGCATCTACCATTTCTGTTTCCCATACTCCCATACTTAATCCGGAAATTCTCAATTTGATTTTCTATTGTTTTAGTGCAAAAAAAACCTCCACCAATTACGGCGGAGGTTATCTATCAGGGTGCATCTACCATTTCTGTTTCCCATACTCCCATACTTAATCCGGAAATTCTCAATTTGATTTTCTATTGTTTTAGTGCAAAAAAAAACCTCCACCAATTACGGTGGAGGTTATCTATCAGGGTGCATCTACCATTTCTGTTTCCCATACTCCCATACTTAATCCGGAAATTCTCAATTTGATTTTCTATTGTTTTAGTGCAAAAAAAAACCTCCACCAATTACGGTGGAGGTTATCTATCAGGGTGCATCTACCATTTCTGTTTCCCATACTCCCATACTTAATCCGGAAATTCTCAATTTGATTTTCTATTGTTTTATTGTCAAAAAAAACCTCCACCAATTACGGCGGAGGTTATCCATCAGGGTGCATCTACCATTTCTGTTTCCCATACTCCCATACTTAATCCGGAAATTATCAATTTGATTTTCTATTGTTTTATTGTCAAAAAAAACCTCCACCAATTACGGCGGAGGTTATCCATCAGGGTGCATCTACCATTTCTGTTTCCCATACTCCCATACTTAATCCGGAAATTATCAATTTGATTTTCTATTGTTTTATTGTCAAAAAAAACCTCCACCAATTACGGCGGAGGTTATCCATCAGGGTGCATCTACCATTTATTTCTCAAGGTAATTGAACCATTCTGGAAAATTCTGAAAAATTTTCTATATTTCTCGATCGTCCTATTGATGTCGATGAACCATTGTTGCATTAGCCTGATCTGTGGGTACTACTAATAGTTCGCTGATATTGACGTGGGGCGATCGCGTAACGCAGAAAAATACTAAATCTCCTATATCATCTCCGGTTAATGGTGTCAAGTCTTTGTAAACATTCTTAGCCTTTTCTGTGTCCCCATGGAATCGGACATTACTAAATTCTGTCTCTACTAAACCTGGTTGAATTTCAGTTACTCGCACAGGAGTTCCTAATAAATCCTGTTTTAACCCCTCAGAAATTGCTCTAACAGCAGCTTTAGATGCACAATAAACATTACCTCCGGGATAAGCACCACGACCAGCAATAGAACCAATATTAACTACATGACCCTCCCCGCGATTAACCATTCCTGGCACCACATAGCGAGTCATATATAGTAATCCTTTAACATTAGTATCAATCATTTCTTCCCAATCATTGAAGTCCCCAACATGGAGTTTATCTAAACCGCGACTTAAACCAGCATTATTAATCAAAATCTCAATATTTTTCCAAGGGTCAGGCAAAGAATTTATTGCTGATTCTACTGCTAGGCGATCGCGTACATCTAGCTTTAATAAATAAGTTTTACACTGAAATTTTTTAGTTAATTCATCAGCAAGTTTTTCTAGTTTTTCTTGGCGACGAGCAGCCAAAATTAGATTTGCACCTGCTTGAGCAAATACATTTGCACAAGACTCTCCAATACCACTACTAGCACCTGTAATTAAGACTATTTTATCCTCAACAGAAATCATATTTACTATTCTATAGATTTACCAGTTTGATTTAATTATTTACACTATTAGACATCTCCATAAAAGAGGGAAGAGGGAATAGGGAATAGGGGGAAATAATTGATAATTTATGTACGATAATTGATTTTATTTTTGATTTTTGGAGATATCTATTTTGCTGTTTGTTGAAGAAGGTTTTATACGGTAAGCAGTATAGCAGAAGGAAGAAAGAAGAATAAAGAAGGAAAAGTCTTACGTTATCTGAGTTTTAAACTTTTGAACTGTCCTAACCTTTCCTTCGGCTGCTATAAAGCAATATTATATCATGTCCGGATAATTAGTGATCAAAAAACTTTCTCCTTTTCCTCCTTTTTATTCTTTCTTCTTCTTTCTTCCCTCCTGACTCCTGAATCCTGACTCCTGACTCCTTAGATAAATCATCACTTATCCAAAACTCTTAAACGATAGGTACTAATAGTAATACCTCCTTTTCGCATCAAAACTGCTGATAACCATTGATCCTGAGAATTTTCTATGACCTCACCAATTTTAAAAATTCCCCCAGAAGGCAATAGTTCTAATTGAAAATTAGCAGGTTCAAGATCGTAAGAATTTTCATTAATTGGTTCTTCCCAAGCAGCTCCTAACATAATTTGTTCGCCCAAAGGTTCTGCAACAATCACATCAAAGTTATACTTTTTACCTACTTCTACTTCTAGTGGTAAATTAACATTAATAGTAGGTGGATTTTTGCCGGATGTCAGTTGATTACGCTCGGCTAAAATTTCTTGTTCAACAATTTTTTTATCTTCATAACGTTGTTGAGAAGTAATAGTAGACTTTAATCTTATATTTCTATTGTTCATTTGCTGAACACCAGTAATATAAGTAACAGTTTCAGCCACAATTGCATCGCCATCTATTTCCCAGGATTTTACTTCAGTACGATATTTAACTGATTGATAAAGTTGCCAGAATTTAGATAAAGCTTCTGACAAACTTTCCCGATTTAAACCATCAGAGTTAGTAAAATCATTACTATAGAAATCCATTACATCTTCTAAGTCTTGACGACTGGCAGCTCGGTCTATTTTTTTCAAAATTTCGGTCAGTTCATCAGGGGTTTTATCTCTATCTTGAGCTAAAGTAAAATTAGGAGATAAAACTATTCCAGAAGAAACAGTTAAACCTAGTAATAAAGAACTAAATAATGTTGTTGATAATTTATGAAATTTAATCAAAAATTTGCTTTGGGTACGAAATATGATTTGAGAAATAATCATTTTTAACTTATAAAAGTTGTTAGTTAAAGATTTGTTGGTTGTCAGAATCGAATTATATGGCCTTAACAAAGTCAGAAGTCAGAAGTTATTTTTGTATAGCAATGTGCGCTGGCATATTTACACATTATTTTTTGTACACCTTTTCGCTTACTGCACTTTGAGCTGGACATTGTAAATACTTGAGCGCTCATTGCTATAACGGGGATTTGAGCTTCGCTCCAAAAATATTTCGCCTTAAAAGGCGGGGTTTTAGACCCAATTATTTTGATAGGTTTGATTTTTGCCTAATGTTACTGCGTTAAAGACTAATTATGAAATATTAGACCTTCTGCAAAACTGAAAATTATAGTAAGAAACAAGTTGATTAGAACTTATGTTGATGATAAACCTGAGACAGAGAAAAGCTTTTACCACTGTTCCCTGATCCCTGCTATAGATAAATTAAAATACACAAATTATCAATTTCTCTTAAACTTTGGCCTTTTGATTTGAAATTTTTGACTTATTTCATTGTTATACCAGGGAGTAAAGAAACCTTGACCAATACACCAATTAAATTGTTAATCGCGGCCAGTGGTACTGGCGGACATTTATTTCCAGCGATCGCCACTGCTAAGGAATTAAAGGATTATCAGATCGAATGGTTAGGAGTACCTAATCGTTTAGAAACTAAGTTAGTCCCATCCCAGTATCCTCTCCATACTATATCAGTTGAAGGTTTTCAGCAGAAATTGGGCCTGGGGACTTTAAAAATTTTGAGTGGACTTATTGGCTCTATTCTAAAGGTAAGACATATACTTAAGCAGGGAAACTTTCAAGGATTGTTTACCACTGGCGGTTATATTGCTGCTCCGGCCATTATTGCTGCTCGTTCCTTGGGTTTACCAGTTATTCTCCATGAGTCTAATGTTTTGCCTGGGAAGG
Organism: Okeania sp. SIO1H4; assembly: GCF_010672695.1. NCBI lineage: Bacteria > Bacillati > Cyanobacteriota > Cyanophyceae > Oscillatoriales > Microcoleaceae > Okeania > Okeania sp. SIO1H4. The sequence goes on along the minus strand of NZ_JAAHGB010000031.1, from coordinate 31,460 downwards.
TGACGCGCTGGTTTAGTCGTTTATGTAATGTAGTGGCAGTGGGTTTTGAGGAAGGAGCAAAATATCTCCCTAATGGTAAGACGGTTTATGTAGGTACTCCTGTCAGAGAGCAATTTTTGTCTCCTCAAGTGTTAGATATACCTATTCCAGATAATGTCCCTGTGATTGCAGTTGTTGGGGGTTCTCAAGGAGCAGTTTCGGTTAACCAATTAGTGAGAGAATGTGTTCCTGCATGGGTTGATGCTGGTGCTTGGATTATTCACCAAACTGGGGAAAATGACAGAGATGCTTTTAGTGTAGAACATCCCCAATATTTTCCCATGACATTTTATCATAATATGGCTGGTTTATTTCAGCGGGCAAATTTAGTGATTGGTAGAGCAGGGGCGGGTACTTTAACAGAGTTAGCAGTTACTCATACACCTTCTATTTTAATTCCTTATCCTTATGCTGCTGATAATCATCAAGTTTATAATGCTAATGTATTTGCAAATCAGGAAGCGGCAATAGTTTTTCCTCAATCAGAATTAACTTCTGAAAAACTTGAAACAGTAGTTTTGGAGTTATTAAATTCACCAGAAAAACTGGAAAAAATGAATCAGGGTTCGGAAAAATTAGCAGTAAATGATAGTGCTAAGAGATTAGCAAATTTAGTCGATAAATTATTGAATGATTACTCATAATTTAGTTTGAGTAAAACATCATCAAATAGATCGAAAATTTTTGCTTCGTGAATGGGCTTAAAATATTCTTTCCACTGCTGTTTTTTTCCCGTTCTGATATGCTTATTGTTTGAAACCCGTCCAGAAAAAAACTTTTTCTTTAGGCTATTCTGAATAGACTAGGAATAATTCTTTCCTTGAACCATAGAAACTGAAAAAAATCTCTGAATAAAGTTAGGTTAGTATCTGGAATTAAATCCTCATATTTTCTCTCTATAAAGTCAGGATTATCATAATTCTAACACTTGATATCTTCAATTACATTCCTAGTTGCATTCTCCATTTCAAATATCAATTGATCATCACAGGATGAATAATAATTTAGTTTTTCCTGGTAATATCATGTCCGGCTAATTAGTGATAAAAAACTTTCTCCTTCAACTCCAGTTCTTCTTCTTCCTTCTTCTTTCTTCCCTCCTGACTCCTGACTCCTGACTCCTGACTCCTCCGTCGTTATTTATTTATAACTGTTCAACCGGACATGATATAAGTCAATCCACAAAAATATTTTCTGTTAATATGTAACAATTTTTCTGATGATTTTGTATGATAGAAACAAGTAGAAACAATTACATCTCTTGGGTCTCTGATAATATGTAATCCTTTGTAATTAGAAAGTATGTCAAAATCAAACTTTGAATGATCGTCAAGAAAAATATCAAAGTTCGGCGTTGCTGAATAGCGTGTATGATATTAATCGCGCATTACTTAGGAGTCAACCCACCCCTAACTCCTCCCAGGAGGTCAGAATTCACGAGTCAGGAGGGAAGAAAGAAGAACAAACCCCGAGTAGAAGGAGAAAGTTTTTTGGTCGCGTAAGCGGAATAGAGTTCTATTGCGCTCTGATCCGGACAAATGTCATACCTATTTTCACCAATGCCCAAAGTTCTTAGATGAACCCCTAAGAGCTGCCTTATTTTTCTCCCGGCAAAATTTTAAGTCATAATCAGAACCAATAGCACTGAATATAGTTAACATCCAAACAGTACCTGTTTTGTGGTGAGTTCCAATCAAAGCTTTATTATCTAAAATTTCTCCAAACGATAAACCCTTACGAATAACTCCTAGGGATTTACGAATAGTAGCTCTAGTTTGCTTGAGTAATAATTTCATTTTTCCTCATTACTTTAAAGTTCATGATATTATCTTTTCTGTGGCGGGTTTAATACTCCACCGTCAACGGTGATGCTTAAAATTGTTTGGGGTTATAAGACAGGGAGTGGTGTGTCGAAGACTATCCATAAGCAATTTTCCCTTATGCCTTCTGCGTTTTTCAAACAATAATTATACCATTCAGAGAACTTAGCCAAAAGCTTATATGATAGTAAGTTACAACTATAATCTCTTGCAAAAGTTGTTTTGATATCAATAATTAGTAAGGGAGATAAGGAGAGTATTAAATAACATAATTTTTAGTATTTCATATTAAAATTAAAAAATTAGTAAGTCCTAATAAAAAAACTTACAGCGGTTTTCATTTCAGTAGACCACAGTAGGGGCGTTAGCGGCAAAAGCGCTGTAAATCTGCTAGAACAAAATTTAGCAGTAATAGAAAGTACCAATAAGTTAACAAATTTAGTGCGTCAATTTTTCCACAGCAAATCAGTCGATAATTAAATGTTCATTGAGGTTTTAAAAGGTTGCTATGTGGTATGAATATTTATGGCTAAAGTTGAGAAAAGTAGCAAGATGTGAACGAACAAATTGCTCTCTAGCAACAAAGAATAGTTTGATTTTTCCACTAAGGAGAAAAATAGCTCAAAGACAAATTATTCAAATATTAATAATTGCTTTTTTGCTACCTTTATTATTTTTCATAGTACCAGCTTGGGGGCAATCTACTGCTACTAATAATAATTTCAAAACAGCTCCAGTAGTACTTAATGGTAAAATATTATTTAAAGTATCAGGTAATGATGATAAAAATTTGACAGCTACTAAACGAGCTGAAATCATCAGTTCAACATTAGAAAATATCTTAAGCTCAGGTGAATCTATAGAGGTAGATATAGACCAGAAAAATGAAGAAACAATTCTGGGTGTTAATAGTAAATATCTACTCACAGTAACTGCGACAGATGTCAAAGGAAGAATGAAGATAGAAGAGCAAGCAGTAATCTGGAAATATAGAATTGAAGAAGCTTTGGAATTAGCTCAAACAGAACGTCAGCCACGTTATATTTTCCAAGTATTAATCATCAGTATTATTCTAATTTTAACTGCTTTTACTCTACAGTTATCTTATGGTTTTTTTGAATTCAAAATTAGCAATTTATTTGAGGAAAGATATCCTAAACTTGTCAATTATTTCCCTACACTTTTGCCATTAACTGGAATTGCTGTTAGAGTCATAGTCTGGATAGTAGTTGTCCTCTATATAACCGATTTAATACCATTTCTTAGCAACTATCGCGACAAAGTATTAAATATTTTAAAAGAGAGCTTTACTTCTACTATTTTTAATCTAGGTAACAAAGGTTTTTCCATTTTAGACATAATGTTTTTAGTCGGATTAACCATTGCAATGTGGAAAGGAGTAGGATATTTTATTAGCATCTTCAGAAGTAAAATTATTGGCTTAACAGGAGCAGAGCAGAGCATTCAAGATACAATTAGTTTCTTAGTTCAATATGGCTTAATTTTCTTAGGTATACTAATTATTCTGCAACTTTGGGGGGTAGATGTTAGTTCTTTAGCAATTATTGCTAGTGTCCTTGGTGTAGGTATCGGTTTTGGTCTACAGAATATTGCTAACAATTTTATGAGTGGCATTATTCTAATTTTTGAGCGGCCTATTCAAGTGGGTGATTTTATTCAAGTTGGAAATTTAGAAGGTATTGTTAAACGGATTGGTTTACGCAGCACTTACATTACTACTTTAGACAAGATTTCTTTAATTGTTCCTAACTCTCGTTTTCTAGAAAATGAAGTTTTAAATTGGAGTCATAATAATCCGATTTCTCGGGTAAAAGTTCCCATAGGAGTTGCCTATGGTTCTGAAATTAGGTTAGTTAGAAAAGCTATTTTAGAAGTAGCTAAAAGTCATCCAGAAGTATTATTACATCCATCACCGCAACTATGGTTTCAAGAATTTGGTGATAGTTCTCTAAACTTTGATTTGCTTGTTTGGATTAGAGAACCTCAGAAAAAAAGTAAGCTCAAAAGTGAACTAAATTACCGTATTGAAGTAAGTCTAAGAAAATATGGAATTGAAATTCCTTTTCCTCAGCGAGATTTGCATTTAAAATCTCCAGAAATAGAGCAAATGATTCAGACTTGGATTCAGAAAAATACTACCCAATCTGCAGAACTTTATTATCCTGATAGTTTTGTACATAAACTGGAAAGAAAAATTTCTGATTTAGAGCTAGATGAAGAGGATAATTTAACTGTATCAACCATCAATAATATCGACAGTGAAATTCTTAATAATATAGATATAGATACCTTGATTCAGGAAATGCGTGGTTCTCATGGAGTAGCAATAAAAGACCGCCGACATCGGTGGGGTATTTACCCAAAATGTTTTGTTGGTTCTGAGGCAGTAAAATGGTTAATGAGGACTCAAAATTTGAATTTACAAGAAGCAATTTCGATTGGTCAATTATTAATTAACCGTGGGTTAATTCATCATGTCTTAGATAGACATGATTTTAAAAATGAATATCTTTTTTATAGTTTTTATGAAGAAGAATAGTAGGGTTTAACAATTAATAATGAATAATTAATAATGAATAATTAGGGACTTCCAAGAAATAAATTATCCCAAGGCTAACCAGAATTAGTATCTATCAGGACTTACGCAAAGACACTATCTCTTATTTAAAATGACTATAAATTAAATTACCCTAACTATTGTAAAGTTAGGGTAACTGATTTTATTACTTTAGTAAAAATTTTTCACTTTTTAATCAAATAAACAAACAGCTTCACCATAAAAAGCGTGTGCTTCACCTTTAACTTTTGCACAAGCCTCTTCAAATGAACTTGATAAATCATATTTTGTAGGATCTGGAGAAAATTGACAGTGCACTATAGATTCATCTGCAAACAAAACATAACCACCATTTTTAAGACAAGATTGTTCTACAGAATTTTTAGGAGAAACAACTGCAATATCATCATCATCTACAGAAGTTACCCTAGAAAAATACTGAGGTTCAGAGTATCCACAACCATAAATTCCATCTTTTTCGATAACATTAGATAGATAAGACTTGTTATCCTCTGATTTTTTATAACAATAATCTCCTTTAGAAACGAAAAAGTCATCAGAAGACTTTTTAGCTGTTCCTCGAACACAAATTTTAGTTTCTGGTGCACCATATCCTGGAATATCTCCAATAACCCATTCTCCTTGATAATTATTACCGAAAAGCGACGTTGAAGGCCCCCGTGTTTTAACCGGGGGATGAAAACAAGCGAGTCGCTTAGACTAGACAACTTTAGTTGTCCTGTGTTATTATTACTTAAGTCCGGGGAGTAGTCAAGTATGAAAGCATTTATTAAACTGTACTAAACTCATAATCTTTTACAAGGGATACAAATTTTTAGAACTTTAGAAAAAATTTATATTCTATTTTTCAATTGTCCCAAGTAAGTATTTGGTAATAGAAACAACAATATAAATATCAATAGTTGAAGCAGTCATGGAATGTCCATATAGTGGATACAAATTGTTTTTTAATATCACATTGATAATATTATAACTAATTGAAAAACGGTAGTCCTCCATAGTAATGGTAAAATATAAATTAAATTTTAATTTTCTAGCTATGCACGGTTCAGTTAAGACGAAAACTCCTATGATATGGAACGATTAGATAGGCTTTTCAGACTACAGAACTGCAAAAAAAATCCTGAACTGAATCGTATTGGTTTATCATCAGTAAGGCTGGGCGATCGCTTAATTTTTTAGCGATCGCTCTATTTGCCATGCCCTATATAGAACCCATTTGATCGCTATATAATTATGGTAGCCAAGTCTTTTGGCGCATCAATGAGCTCAGAAAAATCTGAAAAGGAGTGTTGAATTTTTTATATTATTTCCCCCCACATCTCCCCTCTTCCCTCTTCCCTCCTGTCTCCTGTCTCCTGTCTCCTGTCTCCTGTCTCCTGTCTCCTGTCTCCTGTCTCCTGTCTCCTGTCTCCTGTCTCCTAGCTAAAAAAATTTAATATTTATGAAGATACACTTAGGGGTTCTATATAGTGTCTTTGCGTAAGTCCTGATAGATACTAATTCTGGATAGCCTTGGGATAATTTATTTCTTGGAAGTCTCTTAATAATTTAAAGAAGGCAAAAGGCAGAAGGAAGAAAGAAGAAGAAGGAAAAATCTGCTGTTGTGTTAGTTTGAAACTTTTGGATGGTTGTGCATTGTCCGGCAATGTTTGTTACCAGAGATGGCAGTGGGAGCATCTTGCTTACGTGCCTAGTATTTTTTTAAGGAAAAAAGCTTTAGTTATCTAGAACAGAAGGAAAAATATTGCGTTGTGTGAGTTTTAAACTTTTAGTTCGCCCTCACTCCCCCAATCACCATCTCCCCATCTCCCAACACTCCCCTACTCCCCCAATCACCATCTCCCCCGCTCCTCTACTCTAATGAACTAAACCAGAGTGACCTTCTATATTCCCTACTGGTTCAAATATTCCACCCAGATATTTTGCTAAAAATTCCTCGGCGATCGCATAAAAATGTAAACGATTTTCTGGACGGGCAAAACCATGTCCTTCATCCTTATATAGTACATATTCGATCGGTTTACCCGCGTCTTCCATGGCCTTAACAATTTGCGTACTTTCTGACTCTTTCACCCGTGGGTCATTTGCTCCTTGACCTATTAATAAAGGTTTCTCAATTTTATCTACAAAAAACAGAGGCGATCGCGACTGCAAAAACTCTGCTTCAGTTTCCAAATTTCCCACACGATGGAAAAAGACTTTCTTCAAAGGTTCCCAATAAGGAGGGATAGTTTGCATTAAAGTGATCAAGTTACTCGGTCCGACAATATCCACGCCAGCAGCAAACACTTCCGGGGTGAAAGTCAACCCTACCAATGTTGCATAACCACCATAAGAACCACCCATGATAGCAATTTTATCCTTGTCGGCAATACCCTTTTCAACTAACCAGTTAACTCCATCAATTAGATCGTCGTGCATTTTCGCTCCCCATTCCCGGTTACCAGCATTGAGAAAATCTTTACCGTAACCAGTCGAACCTCGGAAATTAATTTGCAATACAACATAACCTCGGTTAGCTAACCACTGAGTTTGCGATCTATAACCCCAGGTATCTCGTGCCCATGGTCCCCCATGAACTAAAAGCACTGCTGGTGCTGGAGTTGGAACACCTACAGGTTTAGTCAGATAACCATGAATAGTTAGACCATCCCTAGCAGCGTAGGAAATGGGTTCCATTGGTGCCAACTGTAAACCTTCGAGTTGGGGTTGGTTGCTAAAGAGAAAAGTTATAGTTTTAGCAGTGCGGTCGTAAGTATGATAATAAACAGGTCCGTCATCAGTAAAATAAGCTACCAACCAGTTATTGTCTTCGAGGGTACGACTAACGATGCGAAACTCGCCTTTGTGCGCTTGCTTGAGAAATTCAAAATCTGCAGCAATGCTATCATCTAGAATCTGCCATTCTAATTTATCTTTGTAGAAACCCACTGCTTCAATAGCACGAGTAATAGGATGAGTTAAACTGCCACTAATGTCATATTGGGAGTCTTCAGCAATTACTTTTTCTTCGCGAGTGGCAAGATCGAGAGCAAGTAAACGTATAGCATTAGCATCATGGTTAGCTGATATATAGAGAGTTTTGCCATCATTGGAGAAGAAACTCGGGCCTCCATCTTCATCTGGCCCCCAGTGACGGATAGTTTCCCAAGATTTTTCTGTGGTTTCGCGATACAGTAAATCCGAACCTCCATCCTCTGTGATGGTTGCTGCAGCCAGGATTTGGAATTTTGCATCAGCAGTCCAACCAACAATATTACCTGGGTTATGGGTGTCAAATTCTACTGCACCATTATTGAGGTTGATGCGGTAAACATCGAAAGTTTGGGGATTTTTCAGGTTCAGACCCACTAATATTTGGTCAGGGAAATTATGGTCTAAATCTATTACTTCTGCTTTGACTCCCTGGAATGGGGTGAGGTCGCGCACCATATTTGATTGAATATTAACTTGATAGAGATGATAATTTTCATCCCCATCAGCATCTTGAAGATATATTAGTTGGTCTTCGTTGTAAGTCCAGAAATACATCCGAATGCCCCGTTTTTTGTCGGCAGTAAGTTGGCGGTCGTCTTCTTGACCTATTGTTCGTACCCATATTTGCAAGACATTTTTTTCATTTGGAGCAATATATGCCAGATATTTGCCATCGGGGGAAAGTTTGGGACTGGTACGTTCGGGGTTGCCAAACAAAATTTCACGGGGAATAAGGGGAGGGAGTTTAGTTGTAATTTTTTCTGCGGTTGTTGTTGTCATATTTTGGTTGAATATTTGATTTGCTGAAGTTGCATAGCAGGCAACAGGGAACAGGGAACAGATTGAAAAACATTTCTCTGTCTAAAGATTATTATCAGTCTCTGTTCTAACCGCTCTAACTATTGCTATATATATTTTATTCTATAGCTTACTTTACAATTCGTAATATTCAGATAAAATAATTATGTAGTGTAAACCCACCTTGACTATTTATGTTACTACAAGCTAATCAACGCACGAAATTAGATGACTCTGACGATCGCCTGTTTTATTCTTACCCTAGGTTTGTTACTCATGTGGATGAAGGGTTTATTGACCAGTTGACAAATTTATATCGCGATCGCCTGAAACCTCATACTCGGATTTTGGATATGATGAGTAGTTGGGTTTCTCACTTACCACAGGATATGGAATTTGCTCATGTTGAAGGACATGGTATGAATGAGGAGGAGTTGGCTAAAAATCGTCAATTAAATCATTACTTTGTTCAAGATTTAAATAAGGATTTAAAACTACCTTTTCCCGATCAAGATTTTGATGCTGTTGTTAACTGTGTTTCTATTCAATATTTGCAATATCCTGATGCTATATTTTATGAAATTTATCGAATTTTGAAACCTGGCGGGATAGCAATTATTAGCTTTTCTAATCGGATGTTTTATCAAAAGGCTATTAGTGCTTGGCGAGATGGTTCAGAAACCTCAAGAGTAGAGTTAGTTAAGCGTTATTTTGACAGTGTAAAAAGTGCTAATGAAATTCCAGGTTTTAGTCAAGTAGAGGTAATTTATCAGAAGTCAAATGTACCTAGTTTTTTACAGATGTTCGGTTTAGGAGGAGGCGACCCTTTTTATGCTGTAATTGCTTATCGTCAGGTTTAGTATTAAGCGATCGGTTTTAGGGGGTAGTTAGTAAGTTAAATAAGTATTTTTTATAGGTAAAAATAAAGTTTTTTTTACTTACATTTTCTTTAACTATCTAACTCCTACCAGATCATCTTCTCTGATAATCTCTAATAATTTGTGGTGTTCCCTGAGTTAAATTACCCGCTCTAGCAAGATTCTGGAATATTTCCTCAAAATCGTCTTTTTCTACTACACCATTTTGATCGGCATCATAGACTTGAAACAGACCTGTCCATTTTTTTGTTTGTAATTCTGTCAGCATATTTTTGTTTTCCTTTATTCAAATAATTGAACCTAGATTTGTCCTTATTCCCATCAGGATTTATCAGACTATGGGGTTAAACAATTTGATACTATATCAGACTATAGTCGGGAAAGGGGGGTTGCACATTTATAGTTTATATAGCAGGGAACAGGGAACAGTAGGAAAAGCACTTCTTTGTTTAAGGTTGATCATCAGTCTATGTCAAACACCAACTCGTTCTTTGCTTTTTTTAAAAAAGAATAAATTGAAGTTCGCAATAAATATAAATCTAAAAGTATGATAAAAATAAGTAGTTCAGCATATACAGCAAATTTCAGGAAGCGTGAGGTACAGTTTTAGGTTAGTCTAGAATTTTTATTCATTCCCTATTCCCTGTTCTCTGTTCCCTGTTCCTTGTTCCTTAATACCATTCATAATTAATCATAGTGATTTCCCAAGAAAATACATTTAACATACAAGAATTAGAAACTATTGTCCGCAAAGACAATATTAGTTTGTGGCAAGATATAGACCAAACAAAAAAACAACAAATATCACAGGCGATCGCTCCCGACACTACCATCAACTGCATCGTCTATCCAGAAACTCAAGCACAACTTTCTACCATAGTTACTTGCTGTGCTAAAAATAATTGGGCAATATTACCTTGTGGTAACGGTAGCAAAGTTCATTGGGGAGGGTTAATGAAAGTAGACCGAACTACTCACAAACAAGGAATAATAGTTGTCAGTAGCGATCGCCTCAACCATCTCATCGAACACGCTGTGGGTGACTTAACTGTTACTGTGGAAGCAGGGATGAAATATGCAGAATTACAGGAAACCTTAGCAAAAGCAGGTCAATTTCTCGCTATCGACCCTGCTTATTCAGAAACTGCTACTATTGGCGGTATCATTGCCACTGCTGATACAGGTTCCCTACGTCAACGCTACCGGGGTGTACGAGATATGCTACTGGGTATAAGTTTTGTGCGATCGGATGGAAAAATTGCTAAAGCGGGAGGACGGGTAGTTAAAAATGTGGCAGGTTACGACCTAATGAAATTATTTACAGGTTCTTATGGCACATTAGGTATCATTAGTCAAGTTACTCTGAGAGTTTATCCTCAACAACAAGCATCCGGTACCGTTGTTTTAGTAGGAGAAAAAAATAACATTGCCAAAGCAACTCAAACTTTATTATCTTCAGCATTAACACCCGTTGCTATTGACTTACTTTCAACTAAATTAGTAGAACAATTAGACTTAGGTAAAGGTGTGGGATTAATGGTTAGATTTCAAAGCATAATAGAGAGTGTTGAAGAGCAATCTAATCAATTATTAAAAGTGGGAGACAGCTTAGGTTTAAATTCCACCCGTTACAATGATTATGAAGCAGAATTATGGCAAAAATTAAAACAACAAATATGGCATTCTCAGCCAAATGAAATAATTTGTAAAATAGGAGTTATTCCTACCGAAGCTGTAGAAACTTTAGAGCGATCGGCCATAGAAACTGGTTTCGGATTAATTCATGCAGGGAGTGGTTTGGGAGAATTAAAGTTTAATTCTGTTACTCCCGAAACTCTTCTAGAATTACGGCATTGGTGTGAATCTAAAGGTGGATTTCTCACAGTTTTAGCAGCACCATTAGAGATAAAAGAAAAACTAGATGTTTGGGGTTATAATCAGAATGGTCTTGAGATAATGCGCCGAATTAAACAACAATTTGACCCACAAAATATTTTTAATCCTCATTCTTTTGTTGGTGGAATTTAACAGGGAGTATAATATGATATCATGTCCGGTTGAACAGTTATAAATAAACGACGGAGGAGTCAGAAGTCAGGAAGGAAGAAAGAAAAAGAAAGAGGAGAAAGTTTTTTTTGATCGCTAATTATCCGGACATGATATGAATTAGTTTTCAGATCAAACAGGCAGGAATGGTGTAAGGTGCGTTGCAACTGAGCGTACAGGTAGAGTGGCAATTCCTATCTATCTAACTTGAAAATCATTAGCTACTAACTCTGGACTGCCGTCTAATGTGGCAAATTGAGCGCCACTACCAAACCCATCTTCAGTACCGTTGGCATTATAATACAACGCTCCACTAGCAGAGTTGTAAACAATTTTAGCCTCAGCAGTTGCAGCATCAACTTCACTAGAGAAAATTGCAAAATCATCTGTAGATAAACCAATACCAGGAGAACTATCTAGAGCAGTAAAGGTTCTCAAGTCAAGCAAAATTCTATCTTGCCCACTATTAAAATCATTAATCTGGTCTATACCTATATCTTGAGAATCAAATTCTTCGTTGGTGTTAAAAATAAATCGGTCTATACTTGCCCCACCTATCAATTCATCGTCTCCAGCACCACCATTCAGGCGATCGCGACCTTGACCACCATTGAGAATATCATTACCGTCTCCACCAAGCAATATATCGAACCCAGGGCGACCTTCTAAAACATCATTACCATCCTGGCCTAATAGAGTATCGTTTCCTCTAGCACCAATCAGGTTGTCATTACCATCACCACCAATGACGCGATCGTCACCTGCGAGTCCATTTAATCGATCGTCTCCAGCAAAACCTCTTACTATATCGTTAGCAAAACCTGCATCAATATTGTTATCCCGGTTGTCTCCATTGAACACTACATCATCAAGAGGAATTACAGTATCCAAATCTTCTAAAATCACCTGTCCGCGCAACTCACCACTCGGATTATTTACTGTGTGCAGGTTAATATAAACTCCTCCTGACTCTACTGCTGCAACTTCAGTTTCATCCAGAGTAAAACTACCAGAGAAGAAACCTGCACCAACACCATCAGTTTCAACCACAGTCAAGTTGCGTAAAATATCGCCATTCTCACCAAGTCCACCCAAATGAAGGTGAACTGAACTTTGAGGGTTCCCCTCTGAGTCCTCGGAGGGTCCGACATTCAACAAATCACTTGATACAACAGAAAAATCACCGGATATATTGAGAGTATTGCCAGAGAGAACTGCATAAAAAGTTCCTGAACCGTCACTAGGTCCTACTGGATCGACTTCTTGAACGGTTGATATCGGTAAAAATGTTGCTAGATCATTTCCTGTTGGGTCTATTTCGTTGAGCAGAACTTGGGTGCGTAATTCTCCACTCTGATTATTTTCTGTATGGAGGTTGACGTACAAATTTCCAGACTCAGCAGCTACTATTTCATCGGGACTTAAAGTAAAATCACCAAAAAATCCACCCGATCCATCACCATTATCAATTACATCGAAGTTACGAATAATTCCACCATTAGAATTAGCTAATCCCTGATGCAGATGAATGGCGCTCTGAGGATTTCCTGCTGAGTCTTCATCTCCAACCGGGAATAAATCGCTTGATAAGTCTGAAAAAGTTCCTTGTATTAATAGGTTATTACCAGTCAGAATGGCATTTACTATTCCTTCAGCGGGGGTATCTGCTACTGGTGGTACTTCAAAAGCTTCTGACATGGGCAACCCTAGACCAACTGTTGCTTCTAGATCGTCTAAAAGAACCTGTCCTCGTAGCTCTCCACTTTGATTATTATCTGTGTGTAGATTTATATAAAACTCGTCTGCTGCTGCTGCTTCTGTTTCTGCATCTGTGAGAGTAAAAGCACCATGAAATATACCTGTAGTATCATCAAATTCTGATACAGTTAAGTTGCGGATAATACCTCCATTCTGACCTGCTTCAGCCTGATGAACATGAATTGCGCTTTGAGGGTTTCCCTCTGAGTCTGCTGCTCCTACAGGAAATAAAGGGCTTGATAGTCCACCATAGAGTCCCTCTATTAGTAATGTATTTCCTGGTAAAAAAGCATTGAAACTTCCTAAAGCTGGACCATCTGCTATTGGGGGAACTTCTTGTAGTTCTGACATTGGTAAAGAAAGCCCCAAGAAGTTGTCAAATAAATAAGTAGTCATTATTAATCTCTGTAATTTTTCAGTATGGTTAATACTAAACTATAATAATCATATTTATTTTAAATATAAAATTTTTTTGGTATATAATTCTTACTTTTTGCAAACAAATATGACAGCTTGTCTTATTTTGATAGTTATACTCATAAATTACATTATTTATAGGTAAATTCTCTACAACAAGTTGGTTTTATTAAATATTATTAAATGCTATAATAAAAATTTACAAGTGAGCTAGTAATTGCTCTCTACTATTGTAAGCATTTCCTGCGGAATGCTGCGCAAACAGCCATTAGCTGTCAGCTTTGGCGGAATTAGTAGTTTGAGGATTTGAGTAATATTGAGTTGTGAGCAAGTAGTTAATTTATTTGGGACTTTTAATTGTGTTAAATCTTTCAACTCTGATTCCTCCTTCAAGGGCAATTAAGTTAATAGCTGATGGCTGAAAGCTGACACCTGTTTCGCAGCATTCCGTAGGAAATGCTTACCTACTATTTATTGATTGACAAAAAGATTGATGTATAGCACGATAATTTAAAGTTAGTATCAACAAATATTTGAATATAAGATATGCAGATAAAAGACATAAACACCGAAAATAATCGAGAAATTCCTGCTAAAGAAAGCAACTTTTTACAGCAAAATCCACATTTAAAATCTTTAACAGATAACCCTAGTTTTGACTCTCAAAAACCACCATCACCTGAATTAATTGATGCTTGCGTTCACTGTGGGTTTTGTTTGTCAACCTGTCCTAGTTATAGGGTAATTGGTAAAGAAATGGATTCTCCCAGGGGCAGAATTTATGCTATGGATGCTATTAACAAAGGAGAAGCACCTCTCAATGAAACTACCTCTGAACATTTTGATACTTGTTTAGGTTGTCTTGCCTGTGTAACTACTTGCCCATCTAATGTTAAATATGACAAATTAATTGCTGCAACTCGTCCGCAAGTAGAACGAAATATTAAACGTTCATTACCTGACAAATTTATTCGCAATCTCATCTTTAATATTTTCCCATATCCTCAGAGATTACGACCATTACTCATCCCTCTATTAGCGTATCAAAAATTAGGATTCCAGAAATTTTTTCGTGCCACTGAACTGCTGAAAAAAATATCCCCCAGATTAGCAGCAATGGAATCTATTTTACCAGAAATTACTGCTGATTCTTTCCAGGATAATTATCCTACTGTTATTCCTGCTCAAGGAGAAAAACGTTATCGAGTCGGTTTGATTTTAGGTTGTGTACAAAGAATATTTTTCTCACCAGTTAATGAGGCAACAATTAGAGTTTTAACTGCTAATGGTTGCGAAGTTTTGATTCCTAAAAGTCAAGGTTGTTGTGCTGCTTTGCCAGAACATCAAGGGCAAACAAAACAAGCTCATACTTTGGCAAAACAAATGATAGATAGTTTTGCTAATACTGGCGTTGATGCCATTATTATTAATGCTGCGGGTTGCGGTCATACTCTGAAAGAATACGGCAATATTCTCCAAGATGATTCAGAATATTCTGACAAAGCAAAAGAGTTTTCTAGTAATGTTAAAGACGTGCAAGAATTTTTAGCAAATGTAGAATTAACAGCTAAACTTTCTCCTTTAACTGAAGAGGAAGAATTGACTATAGTTTATCAAGATGCTTGTCATTTATTACACGGTCAAAAAATTAGTTTGCAACCCAGACAACTATTACAAAAAATTCCCGGAGTGAAGTTGCGCGAACCAATAGATGCTTCTTTGTGTTGTGGTAGTGCTGGAGTTTATAATATGTTGCAACCGGAAATAGCTGATGAGTTGGGGCAACAAAAAGTAGAAAATTTGTTGAATACAGGTGCAGAATTAATTGCTTCTGCTAATCCTGGATGTTCTTTGCAGATTAAAAAGCATTTAGAATTGCAAGGAAAGAAAATGATTTTAATGCATCCAATAGAGTTATTAGATTATTCAATTCGAGGAGTTAAGCTATAAGAAGAAGAAGGAGTCAGGAGACAGGAGACAGGAGACAGTAGACAGAATTTTAGAAGAAAATCATAGCTGCCGTGATTGAGTCATCATATATATCACTCCGAAGCCAGCGTATTTCATATCTCATTGGCGAAAAAGGTCATGCATGATAACTGGATTTGGTATTTAGGGTTTGCTTATGGAAAGTCTTTTGGTAGGAGTCAGGAGACAGGAGAAAAGGGTCGGGAGCGAGGAGGCAGTAGTAAGAATTATCCCTTGATTTTTCTGCCATAGTCAGTCCAAAATCCTAACTTTTTGAGCTGCCTACAACGAAAACCTTATACTTTTTAAAGACCTAAAAAGGCACTTGTCTCTATATGTCAATGCTTTGATATTTAATCAGCAAGCCCTATTTACTACACCAGTACGCGGGCAAGATGTCCGCACTACAAGCACTTTACCATTCATACTTGTACCTCATTAACCTGAAATATGCTGTAAAACTCAGACAACGTAATATTTCCCTTCTTCCTTCTTCTTTCTTCCTTCTTCCTTCTGATTCCTTCTCAATCTAACAATATACTCTCAGGACCACCAGAAGGTTCATCCCTAATCATGTTCTCTAACTCAAACGTATACAGTTTATAAATATCATCAACAACATCATTAGGGTCATCAAATACATCCTCACTTGCGTCAAATTCTACTTGACCACTACTACTAGCAACTTCTAAATTTTTAATGTATGTAATACCAGCTTTTATAACTTCAGGTCTAGGTAACTCTCGTCTGAAAGTCAAATCAAAATCAAACTCTTTGAGCAAACTCTCAAAATAATTAACATTTTGCCCACTGCTATAACGCTTTTGCAACTTATTAAAATCAAGACTATCACCACTCGAAACATTATCAGAATCAGAACTAGAATCAGATTCACCTCCTGCCTCAAGACTCCCGCCACATAAAGGTTTACTCTGACTACCTAACCCATGACTGCCAACTACACGACCATTACTATCAAACACAGGTCCCCCACTCATACCAGCAGCAGTTTCATCAGTATAAAAAATACTATAACCCAGATGCTCAGGAGCAGGGTTAATCTTTCCCCTAACTAAACCCCAAGCTAAACGGCGTTGTCTGCGAGCTACTCTGTTACGACATCTACCTGTCTGCGGGTCTTGCTCTCTTTCTGGGTCAGGCCAACCGGAAATATATACTCTATCGTTGATATTGACACTATCTGGATCTCCTAAAGGAGCAACTGTATAATTGTTTGTGCTTTTAAAGGTGACGATCGCTAAATCTACACCTCTTATTTGATCTGTACCAATGCTGCGTTCAACTATATCTGTACCTGCAATAAAGCGATCGCGACAGCCAAATCTCACCAATACTGTTAATTTCGGATTGCCTTTTAGAGGACACCCTCGGTAGTCATTAACATCTTTAACAATATGAACTTTCCCATCATAAGTTCTAATTCCATAATAAGGAATACCTCCCAACTGCTGCCAATACTGTTTACTATCAAGGTGTCTTTGTATAAAATTATGAGCTACAGTTAAGACATAATATTTATTTCCTGTTTTAGCAATAATTACCCCTGAACCTGGATTCCAAATCCCTGATTTTTGTAATGGGTTATTACGATTTTCTTCTAAATCTTGTCGTAATTCAGGGGTTAGTGCAGGAGCAATTAATACAGTTGTTTGTCTAGCTATAGAATTAATTTCCTCTATTGAAAGTTCTGCCACAGCAGGAGTTGATGCTAGACAACTAAGGAAGATTCCACCGATAAAGATAGATAATTTTTGAGTTTTTTTTATGAAAAAATATAGCATTTGCCCTGCCTGCATCTATTACATAATTTTTTTCATTAAACCTACTTTATATTTTATGATGTTTCAATTACCTATAATAGATCTGGTTTTTTATCCCGAATACGAGTTTCTAGATCAAAATTAAAAATTTCATATATATTGTCTATCTTATCATTAGGGTCTTCAAACCACCCCTCTTTTGTTTGATTTGGATCGATCAATTCAGGTGTTTGGTTTGGAGTTATCAATTCAGGATTTTCTAGTCTTGTTATATCTGAATTTCTCGACATAGAATTTTCGATTTGGCTACTTACACCAGGAATCTTAATTTGAGGAATTTTTGTTATTTCTGATTGAATTATCCTTTGTGAAGGAGCCTCTAATTTAAAAGATAAATTCATTTCTATCTCCTGAATCAACTTTCGAGAATAATTAACATTTTGGGCACTACTATACATTTTCTGTAAATCATAAATTGATTTTGAAGTATCATCCAAGTCTAATGTAGAATTATTTTGATTTTTATTTGAGCCATTCTCTAAGTTCTTTTGAGATTCAAATTCTGGATATCCTGGGAAATCACCTTGCCTCTTCTGCTCTTCATTTTTCAACCTAGTATTTTCAGACTCAAACACGTTAAAAGGGTCTGAATTATTTTCTGCCTCAAATTTATTTTTTGAAGTAGAATTATTATTAGATATTGGTTCATATATTTGTCCGCAAATAGGTTTATTTGTCGAGCCTCGTCCGTGAATTCCAACTAGCTCTCCGCCACTATTAAACACAGGACCACCACTCATTCCTGGACGAGTATAATCTGTATAATATAAGCTATAACCATTATCCTTTTCAGTAACAGGAATAGAAGCTTTTAATGGTCCCCATGCTAGGTGTCTTTGCCTTTCAGGTGCAGGATCTTTACAAATTATTTTTCCTTCGGAATCTAATTGCATAGTTCCATCAAGTTTTAGCTTCGGTTCCGCTTCAATTTTCGGCCAACCAGAAATATAAACAATATCTTCTTCTTGTAATTTACTAGCATCTCCTAAGGTCGCAACAGGATAGTTTTTTTTACTTTCAAAACTAACTATTGCTAAATCATAACCATTTATTTCTTGATTGTTAAAACAACCAAATCTTACTAAAGCGGTTTCTACTTTTTTATTTTTTATTGCTTCTAAGAATCTATTAGTACATTCTCTACCATCGTTGATTTTTGTAACTTGATGAACTTTTTTGTCACTTGTTAGTATGCCATAATGTGCATCTTGACTTACTTGTTCCTGACTAAAGTTATGAGTTACTGTCAAAATATAGTATGTTTTATCTTGTTTAGCAATAATTACTCCTGAACCTACTGTCCATCTAGCTACAGGTTTTCTTTTTAATAAATCATCTTTTTCACGTTCACTTAACCTGGGGGCAATTAGAACAGTAGTTTGTTTAGATATGGAGTTAATTTCTTCTACTGTTAATTTTCTAGGAACTGCATCTACTCCCTTACCAATACTGAGAATAATTCCAGTCAGATAGGCAGTAAATATATGTCTTTTTTTTATCATATTTTTTCACACCTATTCCAAATTTTTGTGTCAAAAAAAATCTCAAATAACTAATTTTAATCACCCGATAAATCACTAATATTTGTCTTTACTATCTCTGCAAAATCATCCCGTTGATTCAACTTAGCAATAGGAATTGCCCAGCTAGCACTCAGGAATTCATCCAGTAGCTCTTCTGATGGTTGACTACCATCAGAAAATCGATAAGCATCAAAGCCACCAAAAGCATATTTTGCCCGACCAATAATCCCAACTAACTCACCATTTTGATTCAAAACTGGTCCCCCACTCATCCCAATTTCAATCTCATTACTCATGCCAATTTTATAACCTCTCTCCAAGGATAAATTAAGTAGATGAATAACCTTACCCTTAGTCAAATTATATGGTTTAATTCCTAAATCTACAGTAGTAACTAAATTTACTGCCTTCCTTTCATAGTTAGGAAATCCAGCCACATAAACTTGTTCTCCTAAACTTAAGTTAAAATTAGCATTGACAACAGCAACTTTATACTCATTATTTGTGGAAAATTTAACTATTGCCAAATCCAGTTCTCTAAAATTAAATCTAGTATCTTTATGAGCAGTATATTCTTTTCCATCTACAGTTAAAACTGCGAATTTATTTTCTTGATTTGAATCAAGTACATGAGCGCAAGTTAGAACAAAATATTCGCTACCTTTCCGAGAAATAATCACTCCTGAGCCAGCAATATTTTTCCCGATCAATCTAACAGTCAGAGGTCTAGCGATCGCTTCCACAGTTGGATTATACTTAATAGTAGAAACAGAAACTGCCTGAATTTGCGGGAGATTAACTCTGAAGGAGTTTGATGCTACCTGAGAAAGGCAAAGTTCCCAAAAAGTAGGAATTATTGCCATTAAACTTATCAATTGTTTCATTTGAGTTAGTAGGAGTTTCTTTGTCCCTAAAATTTTTGTTTAACAATTCTCATTTCCAGCCTTAAAACTCCTGATTTTCCATTTTTTTTTGTTCTTCTATAACTTGATAAATCAAATTTTCCATATCCACCTCCAGCATTTTTTCCTGATTCACTGATGATGCTTTCAACCCATCAATAACTGCTAATTTTTCTACCCATTCAAGGCCTTGATTTTCCACAACATCGCTACTTTCAATTATTAACGAAGCACTAGCATTACCTCTGAGAGAACTTACTAAATTCATCAGAATTTTACCGTTAGTAGCTCTATTATTATTTCTGAGAGTCCACAACAAATTACTAGAGTTACAACCTCCTGCTTTAGCAGCACAAACTACAGCCATACCATTAACAACTCCTTCACTTAAAGGAGGCATCTTTGGTTTCTCTCCCTGTATAAAATGCTGATTAAATCTATCTGTAACTGCCTGACAACGAACTTCCGGAGTATACTTGTCACCAAATTCTACGGAACCTCCCTTTGTCCATTGAATTAGAGGTCTTTTAGTCGCTTCCTTCCAGGATGTAACTATTTCACCCTGACGACTACGACGTGCTTGATATATGACTAGCGCAGTTTGATTTTCTGGTGTACAATCAAACTTATATTTGTATGCGTAACGGCGACTGTAACGTATCTTTTTAGGGTTGACTGAAGGAGTGGGATTATTATCTGGTTCGTCATCAGATGTACTAAGTTGAGTAACTGTAGTATTTGAGTTTGTGAGTTGGGCAAAACTGGACTGTACTTTGATAACTAAGAGTTGAGCAGCGATCGCTACTGCACAGACCATAGGTAATATTTTTCGGTGTTCCATAATTAATATTTCCTAGCTTATGGTTCAGCAAAAACTTTAAGTTTGCTGTTTGTTTCATCCTTCCTTTCTCTGTTCTATTATTCAGGAAATTCGTATTCCTCATCAAATTTTTCGCTTTGTTCTTCAATAATGGCATCAATTATATTTTCCATGTTAACTTCTGAAGATGCTTCTATTTCTTCATCATTTTGACTTTCCATAATTATGCTACTGCTCGCTTTACCTCGAAGTGTGCTCAGTAATTGTCGAATGTCGAATAATTTGAACCATTGGAATTTTGATTGTCATGTCTCAGAGTCCACAGAACATTATTTTGATTACAACCTCCCTCTGGTTCGGTAAATTTTTTCCACAAAGATAATATATTCCCTCTACGGTCTCGTCGTGCTTGATAAATAGCTAAAACTGTTTGATTATTTGAGTTACATTCAAATCGGTATCTAATAGCACGACGACTATAACCTGTAGTTTGACTATTAGGAGAGTGAGTAGAAATACTCGTTTGAGCCTTTTTAGGTTTATTTTCTTGAACTACTATGATATTAGGCTTAGATATATATAGTTAGTGCCTATTTGAGCTTGTGCTGTTAATATTATTGCTAGTAATTGATAGGTTACTAACCTGCACAAGCTAGAGATAACAGGTATTGATTCATCAAAAAAAAACTCAAATATACCCCATTTGCCTAAGCGCTAGGCAGGAATAGGAGTAAGGATTTAGGGATTAACTAAGGATATTGTTTGCAGCAATACCCCATAAACTAAATATAGCAAATAGCTAACTAAATTCTTCTGATATTAATTTTTGATCGAAAAGCCAGACTTAAAATAGCAAAGATCCACGTCAAAATTAAAGATTCAAGGCTTGACTATACACACAACCTAACATAAGTCGCCAATCCGACGGCTTCCCTACAACTAATCAGAGAAAATCAAACTGTTGTGGTTGAGGATTTAGCAGTAAAGAATATGGTCAAGAATCATAACCAACCCCCATCCCCTCCCGGGAAACAGGGTTAATTTATTGTCACGCTATAGAATAATTGATAGGGAGTGTGGGAAGTGTGGGGAGATGGGGAGATTCTTATATTTGCACAATGAAACCTACATTTATACTACTTTTGTAGTATAAAGATAGGAGATAGGAGACAGGAGACAATTATAGTGGTCAATAGGAGTAAGTAATTGAGTATTTATACTTAATATTTTCCTGAGAATCTGACTGCTGAGAAAGGTCATAATGTAGGAGCTATATAGTATAAATACTTACCAAGTTACGGATTCTTCTACTACTTTTAATGTTACAAATTGAAGTGCGGAATGTGAGTTTTAATTATAGCGCTGCGCGCAGGCAACAGCTCATTTGGGGGAATAAAAAGCTGATAATATAAGACTTTTAGCTATTGGACACCTCCTGCAATTTGTAAATATACCAGCGCACATTGCTATATTTCATATCCATATAAATATTCTCTGACGACAAAGAATTAGCCCTGCTCCCGGTAGGGGAGCAAGAGGGGTGGGAGTGATGCCAACTAGTCCGAGTTAGTTAGACAATTAGAGTATAAGAGCTGATTTATCAAGTGAATATTAAGAGGCTAAATCCCTTGCAATACAAGGGTTTTGGAAGTGATAACCAAACAAAAATAAATCCCTGAGAGTCAGATTACATAAGGGTTTTAGCTAAGTTTACAAATCAGCTCTAAAGCGGAATGGTATGGACGGAAATTAATCAAGATTGATCGATTCTTTTCCAGTTCTAAGCTTTGTTCTGATTGTGGGCACATAGTAGAAAAATTACCTCTGTTTAACATCCAGTCCGCTTAACCATGAAAAATATTAAAAAATATAAATTATTTTTACTGTTTTGCAGAATGTATGTTAGGAATTAATCCAAATTCAGATAGCAAGGAACGAGTTGGTTAGGACACAGACTGATGATGAACCTTAGACAGGGAAGTACTTTTCCCCACTCTTGTCCGTTCCCTGTCCCCTGCTATATGTAATCTAATTTCGATTCTTGTTTAAATTATTTAGTCAAAAAAGCAAAACATTTGATAGCCTATATAAGGCTGTAAGTCTTATGCAAAGTAGAGTCTAGCTTTTTTTATCAGTAAATTACTTTTGATAAAATGTAAATATATGTTACAATATTAGAGTCAAAACGGTTTAACTGCTTGACATTCCCTAGAAGAATAGTTAATGTAATATACATACCCGGGTAAACAAGTTGACTGTCATATGCAAGACAAGCAAAAAGTTACGTTATACATCCAACCAGAACTGCATCGCAAGCTCAAAATCAGAGCAGCAGTTGACTCGGAACCAATGTCATCAATAGCAGAAAGAGCTATCCTTTTCTATCTGGAAAACCCAGAAGTAGTGGATGAACTAAGTTCAATGTATGGACAAACCCACCGGGTATACACTTGTCCAGAGTGTACGAGTTCAGTTGTAATGCGAGAAGGAGAACTGGCATCCCTGAAAAATCAGCCAAGTGTATTGGCAGACCAAAATATTCCAGTACATGAAACCCCGGAAACAGAAAAATCTAAAGCTCAACCGGGAGAGCAAGAGTTAGTTCCCTGCTAATGAATGTAGAAATGACTACATCTGATGACTACAAAGTAGTAGAGATGACAGTTAAACCTCTAAATAATTGCTCATCATACTGCTAAGGGTAGCAAGCATAAACTCAATTAAGCCGTAATCTATTGTACCGTTTCTATTGGATCGAGGACTATGAAAGAAGAAATTAAGATTCTAATCCAAGCTCAATATCCTCTGATCTACCTCGTAACATCCGAGGAAGAGCGGTCAGAGCAGGCAATTGTAGCTATAGCTCAACTGAAGCCCCAGTCTCAGAAAAAAGTATTTGTTTGGACAGTAACTCACGGAATAGTAGAGTATAGTCAAAGCAAAAATACCACTCAGCATAATACAGTCTCACCAGAGGCAGCTATAGAGTGGGTAATCAGACAGCGAGATACTAGCAACAACGCTGGAATATATATATTCAAAGACTTACATCCGTTTATTGACTCACCGCCAGTTACTAGGTGGTTAAGAGATGCGATCGCTAGTTTCAAGGGCACAAATAAGACAATTATATTGATGTCCCCAGTGCAGAATGTTCCGATAGAACTAGAAAAGGAGGTAGTTGTACTTGATTTTCCACTACCAGATATGAAGGAGTTGAATCAAGTCCTCTCACAATATCTAGGGAAGCGTAACATTTCCACAGAGACAAGGGAAAAGCTCCTCAAAGCAGCTTTAGGTCTTACAAAAGATGAGGCTGAAAAGGTATATCGCAAAGCTCAAGTAACAGCAGGACGTCTAACTGAACAAGAGGTTGAGATTGTACTGTCTGAGAAAAAGCAGCTAATCAAGCGTAACGGCATATTAGAGTACATCGAAGAGGATGAAACTATTAATGCTGTAGGTGGGCTAGAGGAACTTAAACACTGGTTAAGACAACGTTCTGATGCTTTCACAGAGAGAGCTAGAGAATATGGCCTACCTCAGCCAAAAGGTATGTTAATCTTGGGAATACCTGGATGTGGAAAATCTTTAATAGCAAAGACTACATCTCGCCTGTGGGGTTTACCATTATTGCGCTTGGATATGGGACGAGTCTACGATGGTTCAATGGTAGGACGTTCTGAAGCTAATTTACGAAATGCTCTTAAAACAGCCGAGTCAATATCACCAGCTATACTATTTATAGATGAGTTAGATAAAGCTTTTGCTGGTAGTACTGGTTCAGCTGACTCTGATGGAGGTACTTCAAGTAGAATATTCGGTTCATTCCTGACTTGGATGCAAGAAAAAACTTCCCCAGTATTTGTGATGGCAACTGCCAACCGAGTAGAACGTTTACCGGGAGAGTTTTTGCGTAAAGGTAGATTTGATGAAATTTTCTTTGTAGATTTACCAAACAAACAGGAACGTCAAGATATCTTCAAGATTCACCTAGCAAAAAGACGTCGAGAAATTGAACGCTTCGATCTCGATCAATTATCTAATGTTTCCGAAGGCTTTTCAGGTGCAGAAATAGAGCAAGCCATAATCGCTGCTATGTATGAGGCATTTGCTCAAGATAGAGAATTTACACAGCTAGATATTATTGCCGCGATTAAAGCTACACTACCGTTGTCGAAAACCATGACAGAGCAGGTGACTGCACTACGAGATTGGGCAAGACAACGTGCGCGGCCTGCTGCAGCTTCAGTCGCCGAGTATCAAAGACTGGAGTTCTAAAAGCTTTCTCCTGGTCCAAACAGGAGTAAAGGCTAGTAATCTGTATAGAGTTACTAGCAGTGCCTAAAAAAACCACTTTGACTCGATATCAACTTAACGATGATGAGCAGTGGTAATTTTTCATAAAAACCGTTGTTGTTTCTGTTTTCAGTTAAAATTTTAGGAGGAAACTCGAATGTCTCACTTCAGCACACTGCGTACCAAGATCTCTGACTCTGAAATCTTAAAAGCTTCTCTGCGTGACTTGGGTATCACAGTTAAAACTAACGCTGATGTTCGTGGCTACAATGGCCAACGTGTACGTTCAGATATCGTTGCTGTTCTCGAAGGTGAATATGATTTAGGTTGGTCTTCCAATAGTGATGGTTCTTTTGACCTAATCGCTGACTTGTGGGGTGTTGCTAAAAAGCACAATCAAACTGAGTTGATCAACTCCATCAATCAGAAATATGCCGTTAACAAGACTTTAGCTGCTGTTAAGCAACGCGGTCTGCAAAACGCTAATGTCAAGTTGGTTGTGCAGAAGTAATCTATTTGCGCGTTCCCAAGTTTGCGGGTTAACCAAGATCGGGTTAGCCCGTTTTTTTAGTTATTTTGGCAGAATGAAGAAGGAAAAAGGAAGAGGGAAGAAGGAAAAATATTGCTTTGTCTGAATTTTAAGCTTTTGACCTATCCTAATACCAATTACTATGCATTAATGCTTAACTTAGGTAGCACTTCAATTATTCAGTAATTAACACAAATATAATCACCTTTTTGATCATTAGCACCCTAGGAGTGCATTAATTATTATTATATTTACTTGTCCCCCTATTCCCCTCCTGGGAGTGGTTAAGGGTGGGTCCCCCACTCCCCTGCTCAAGATACGGGTTGAAAAGTTTTTGAGAAATGGTATAACCTTTCCTTCAATGGCTATATTAAATATTCAATTTAAATTAAGTTTGCAATAAGCAAAGAATAATGATAAGATAGTACTATTTTAATTTAATCAAACTTAGTTGAGATAATTAAGAATAAAAACATAATTTGGCTTAACTAAAAAACTCCAGTTATGATAGCTGTAGAGTTGAACAATATCAAGATACGACAAAGAGCAGTAATTTTCATGCAGACAGAAGCTTTCAGCGAGGTTTTTCCTCTGTTTAAGGGAGCAAACCCAGAAACCTTGGAATGGCTACTTTCAGTTGCAGTCAAACACGAATATCCCTCAAATAGAGTCGTCCTTATGGAGGATGCTTGGGGTAATGCAGTTTACTTCGTGGTATCCGGTTGGGTCAAAGTTAGACGCAGATTGTCCCCTGACAACTCAGTTGCACTTGCTATTCTAGGGAGAGGAGATTTTTTTGGAGAAATGGCTATTCTAGATGAGTCACCACGCTCAAATGATGTCGTTGCCTTATCACCAGTACGTTTGATTAGTATTTCAGCTCAAAGATTTATTCAAACTCTCTTCAAAGACCCTCAGTTACATCATCGAATGCTTCAACTTATGGTCAAGCGTCTAAGGCAAACAAATATTCGTGATCAACTGCGTCATAGACCCCCTGCAGTCAAACTGGCTAATACATTAGTTGAATTAGTAGAAAATTACGGTCAGACCACAGACAAAACCTGTGAAATATTTAATATTTCTGACCAAGATTTAGCTGATGTTACAGATATAACAATCGAAGAAACTAGCAAAATCATGGAAAAACTACAGGCTAAGGGGTGGATGAATAGATATACAGAACATCAGGTAATTCACTTACTTAATCTCAAACATTTAATGCATTTAGCAAGTCAATAGACTAGATAAATAATAATGTTTTAAACATTAAAAACTTAATCAAAAGTTTTGTCTAAAAAATAATATTAATTAATATGTGATGAATTAACAGAAAATATATAATACTAAAATCAAATGGAAATAGTTAATATCAAAAATAAATAACCATGACTGAAGCTAGAACAGTATCCCTCAGTCCCACAATTAAAAAACCAGCAATTCAATATCAAGTATTTATGCCTCATCCAGAATCTCATCTGTTTGAGGTTAGTTTGTGTGTCCAACTTGAACAGCTATCTCCTTCATTTCAAAAAGCTGGAAAACTGGATTTAAAGATGCCAGTATGGACACCAGGGTCTTACTTAGTTAGAGAATATGCTAAACATTTACAAGATTTTTGTGCTTATAGTGAAAATGAATCTTCTTTAGATTGGCAAAAGCTCAGTAAAAATCATTGGCAAATAGAAACTTCAGGAACTTCTGAAGTAATAGTACAGTACAGGATATTTGCAAATGAATTAACGGTACGCACTAATCATTTAGACTCTACACATGGTTATTTTAATGGTGCAGCTTTATTTTTTGATATTCCTGGAGCTGAGAAAAATTCCATTTGGATAAAGATTATTCCACCTAAACCTGATTGGAAAGTAGCGACTTCTTTACCAGAAATTCCAGGTTCTGATAATACATTTGAGGCAGTAGATTTTGATACTTTAGTAGATAGTCCTTTTGAAATAGGTACTCATCAATTATATCAATTTGAAGTACAAGGAAAAGCACATCAGTTAGCTATTTGGGGAACAGGTAATGCAGAACCAGAAAAGTTAATTCCAGATATTAAAAAAATTATTGATGTAGAAGCCAAGTTTTTTGGTGGTTTACCTTATGAAAAATATCTATTTTTATTGCATATATCTGGACAGGGGTTTGGTGGTTTAGAGCATAAATTTAGCTGTACTTTAAATTATCCTAGATTCAGTTTTAGGAGTAAGGAAAAACGCGATCGCTTTATGCAATTAGTCGCCCATGAATTTTTTCACTTATGGAATGTTAAGCGTATTCGACCTAAAGCTCTAGAAGTATTTAATTATGAACAGGAAAACTATACTCCTTCTCTATGGTTTTGTGAGGGTACAACTAGCTATTATGACTTATTAATTCCTTTCAGAGCTGGTGTTTATGATGTTCAAACTTTCTTACAAGGATTAGGGAAAGAAATTACACTTTTCCTAACAACAATAGGACGAAAGGTACAACCCCTAAGTGAGTCTAGTTGGGATGCTTGGATTAAACTTTATCGTCGGGATGCTAATAGCAATAATTGCCAGATTTCTTATTATTTAAAAGGAGCGATGGTATCTTTATTGCTCGATTTATTAATTAGGGAAAAACATCAAAATCAATACTCGCTAGATGATGTAATGCGCCGAATGTGGGAGCAGTTTGGTAAACCAGAAATAGGCTTTACTCCCGAACAATTGAAAAGTGTAATTGAAGAAGTAGCAGGAGTAAATTTGGATGATTTCTTTGAGAGGTATATTGATGGTGTAGATGAGTTGCCTTTTGACGAGTATCTCAAGCCTTTTGGATTACAACTTAAGAGAGAAGACAATAAATGGCCTAATTTAGGGATGAATGTTGTCACTAAGAATGGCAAAGAAATAATTAAATTTGTCGAAGCCCAAGGGCCAGCACAGTTAGCGGGATTGGATGCGGGTGATGAGTTATTGGCAATAGATGGTTTTCGGGTAAGTGCTGATAAGTTGAGCGATCGCCTCAAAGATTATCAACCAGGAGATTCAATTGAAGTAACGGTTTTTCATCACGATCAACTTCTGACCCATAAGGTAACTTTAGCAGCTCCTAGTCCTAGTAATTACCAAGTGGTATCATTGAGCAGCACCACACTCAAACAATTAGAAAATTTTGCAGAATGGTTAGGAGTGCCATTGGATTCTATTTAATAGAGCAGGGAACAGGGAACAGGGAATAGGGAACAGGGAACAGGTAGGGACGTTGCATGCAACGTCCCTACAGATTATTATGATTAGGGAAAGAGGCGATCGCCAACCCAAACAATAATTCCCTTGTCTAGACTGACTTTGAAGCATTTTTCCTACCAAAAAATGTCTAAGTAGGGGTTGCTGATTAAATCTAAAAGCATTGACATATAAAGACAAGTGCCTTTTTGGAGTCGAAAAAAGTGCGCCTGTTTCAGTCTAAAATGCTCAAAAAGTTAGTATTTTAGGCGCATAGTTGGGCAGAAAAATCATTCTTACAATTCTTACTTCTACCTCCTCGCTCATTCCCATTTCTCCTGTCTCCTGTCTCCTACCCCTACTAAAAGATTTTTGAGCGCAAACCCTAAGTACCATTAGGACTTGTGCTGATGGTGAACCTCAGACAGGGAAATGTTTTTCCCCCCGTTCCTTGTTCCCTGTTCCCTATTCCCTGCTATAACATTTGAGAGTAGCTTCCATAATATCTGTAGTTTGACCTGAAACTGTGTATACTAAAGCCTCGCGATAAACCCGTTGTGCTCCATGATTTTTGTGATTAGCTGCGCCACTAGAAACAGTAACAGCAGCAGCAGTACAACGTTGGGCTAAATTAATAGCTGTTGCTCTGAGGTGGAGTTTTTCGGCAAAATCAGTATTAGGATTTTTATTGGCTTCTTCTATGGCATTTCGACATTTATCAACCTCAGTTTGTAAGGAATAAATTGCATCTGGGATAAAAGGAAGAAGTTTCGTTTTTGATATTTATTTCATAATATCTATACCTGCTAAAGCACATCCTAAAGCAAAAGCACTAAAGCTATATGATAATTATGTAGCCTATCTTTTGCCTGAAATGGGTATTGCTAAAAATTCTAAATACCAGGAACATATCCGGAATCCAGGGGTGGCTTGTTGTACATAATAGTAATAGTAAAATTTTTTTAATTAGAACTTCAATTTAGAAGCAGAGGTAAACTGTGAAACCCTTAATTAAATTTCCCTTAGATGGTGACAAGTCTATTCTTGTAGAAGTAGAGGAGTTACCAGTTTCCGAGGTAGATGAGGAACTGGTTGCTAACTATCCTGGCCAAAAAGTTGTTGCTCAAGCTCAAACCTCCTTTGCTGAAGCAATGGAGACAATTAAGCCTATTGCTACCAACATTATTGGCAAAGTTCGGGAACTAAAAGACTCCCCTGATGAAGTAGAGGTAAAATTTGGGCTAAAGATGACGGCAGAAATGGGAGCGATTATTGCCTCGACAAATGTGGAAGGCAACTATGAAATTACCTTGAAGTGGAAGAAGTGATTTGTAGTTAACAATGACTTTTCAATGGACATCGGCAATCGTTCGCATTCGTCAACCTAACAAAAACGTTGTTGGCGCAGGTTTTCTAGTGTCTAATCGGCACATTATCACCTGCGCTCATGTGGTTAATGCAGCACTGGGAAAACAACTAAATACTCTAGATCTGCCAGATAGGGCAATTTATCTAGATGTTCCCCTAGTTGCATCGGGAAACATTCTTAAGGCAAGGGTTGTTCGCTGGAAAGCAGTCAAATGAGTTTGACAGAGCGGAATAGAGATAAAGAGGAAAAAAAACGTCAAGAACGAGAAAAGCTAGAAGCTAAAGTAGCTTTTGAGACATCAGAAGACAAGAATCGTATCTTGGCTAAAGCTAATCAGAAAGCTAATCGCATGATTCGTTTTGGTTCTGGTGTTTTGGCTATCTCTTTTATTGGAGCAATAATTGCTGGAGTCATTGCAGGTATAGCTAATCAGCAACTACAAGCACTTAATAGAGTAGAAGCAACTTTTGAAACTATTCTGGGAAGACTAGGTATTCAAAGAAGAGGGATTGCTTACTATACTCTAGGTGATTTCGATCAGGGCATCGGTTATCTCCACGACGATCTTGAATTTTTTTAGCAAATTCAAGATCGTCGTGGAGAGGGATATGTATTAGGAAATCTGGGAATTGTCTATCATGCCCAAGGACAATATAAAAAAGCCATCAATTACCACGAGCAGCATTTAGCGATCACTCAGGAAATTCAATACCGTCGAGGAGAAGGACAGGCTTTTAGTAATCTGGGAATTGTCTATCAAGCTTTGGGGGAGTATAACACAGCTATTGATTATCATCAAAAACATTTAGAGATCGCGCTGAAGATTCAAAATAGAATGGAAGAAGGATATGCGCTTGGAAATCTGGGAATTGCCTATCAAGCTTTTCTATAAAGAGTCCTTAGCTATCTGGAAGGAAAAATTAGGAGATAATCATCCCGATGTGGCAACGAGTCTGAATAGTCTGGCAGGACTTTACAAATCTCAAGGGAGATACACAGAGGGGGAACCTCTCTATAAAGAGTCCTTAGCTATCTGGAAGGAAAAATTAGGAGATAATCATCCCGATGTGGCAACGAGTCTGAATAGTCTGGCAGGACTTTACAAATCTCAAGGGAGATACACAGAGGCGGAACCTCTCTATCTACCTCCGGAACCCCAAAGTTCGTCTCAAACAACTCAAACGCTCTGCAAGAAAACTCGACCAAATGGTAATGCAACCTGTACGGCAATTATTTGGAGATACTAAAACCATTCTCTTATCTCCCGATGCTGCTCTCAACCTAATCCCCTTTGAAGCATTAGTGGATGAAAACAACCAATATTTAGTCGAAAATTATCAAATTACCTATCTCACCTCTGGACGCGACTTGCTCAGACAAAACCCCAAAAATAACAGACAAACTCCCCTAGTCATCGCCAACCTAAAATATCAACAACAGGGAGAAAAAGTCGCCCTTGAAAATTACCGTTCCATAGACTTATCCAATCGCGTATTTCTACCCCTTGGAGGCACACAAGAAGAAGCAGAAACCATCAGTCATATCAAATCCGGTAGCATCGGAGTAATTAAACCTGAATTTTCGGCCACCAATGGTACTGGGTTATAGCCTTGATTGCAAATTGCTGTGTTAAAAGAACTTGACAACGCTCAAACAGAATTTCTTCTAACTC
>NZ_JAAHGB010000030.1:0-76250 GCF_010672695.1 Okeania sp. SIO1H4 | reverse complement strand
CACCCCAGAAATGCTGAAGCAGGGATTAGTGCAGAAGATACAAAGCGTCACCCTCGTTACTACTTGCCTGTGAGAACTATCGTATTATGTCGATAAATTGCGCAAATTGTTAACTAAGTCGAAACTCCCCTAACTCTGATTCAAAATTAACTTTCTAGAAATGGCAAAAAAGTTCTATCCATAGGAATTGGAGCAACTGATTCAGTTAGAGTAAATTCTCCCGCTTCAATCCACTGTTTTAACTCTAAAGCAATTTGATTAGAAAGGAAAATACTGGCAAGAGGGGCACTTCTGACAAGTTTGCCCTCTATTTTTATACGACCAGACTTGAGTTGAGCATAGCTAACTAAACCAAAAGTTGGACGTACCCGACGTGGAATGGAAAAATCTACTACTGGTGCAACAATATCTTGGTCTTGAATAGTACAGTTAGTCACTACTTTCTCATTCAAAACAGGCAGAGGAATGCCTACACCCAACATAATTGAGGGACCATGATTTTTGAAATAGCAACCACGCACCCATTTAGATTGCATTTGTTTCCCATCTCCAATCAAGGCCAAAGTCGCAGCAGGTCCAATGGGAGTACGATTAGGTAAACGTTTTTGTAAAGGAAAGTGTTGAGTACCTTCCCAAGTTATATATCCAATACCACCGCCCAAAAATATACGAGTACCAATACCAATTACTTGTAAATCTGGATCGTTGAATAGTGGAGAAATAGCACCAGTATTAGAATAAACTGCATTACCTAAATTTGGCATCAGAGGCCCAAGATAGGTAAATAGAGGGCGATCGCCACCGTTTACACCAACTATAAAATTTTGATATAGATTTCGTGGATTGAATAAATAAAACTGGTTAATTGTTTCACGGGTAATTGTCGTTTCAAAGGTAGCTCTGGGATAACAATCTGTTACTTGACCAATGGCTCTAAGATGGACAGGTTTACCTGCAATTAGGTCTTCAATTACATGACCACCACCTCTTTCTTTAGATTCTTCACTATCTTCAGGTATTTGAGTGGCGCCAAGATATAAATCCACAGCCCCAAAGCCCGAATAAGCAGGGATACCATCTAACCAGCAGGAGCGAATTTTAATTGGTGGGTCAGTATGTCCTAGATTAATCATAGCTCCAGAGCACTCCATTGGCTCAAAAGTCCCAGTGGTAATTACATCAACTTCTTTTGCTACTTGGGTAACACTGGTTTCAGCAACTCTAGTTTTTACTTCTGTTACTGTAGATACAACGGCTTTTTTGTTGATAATTTTGTCGTTAATTTCAGCAATTGTTCTCATATTAGCAATATGATTTTAGTTGTGAGATATTGGAGACTTTTAGGGAACAGGGAACAGGGAACAGGGAACAGGGAACAGGGAAGAAAAAAAACGAATATATATGAATAAGATAACTGCTATATTCTATAATTTAAAGGAACACCTCAATTCTCACATCTGATTCCTGAATCCTTGCCTATTAAATTTCTTCTTCTGAACTAGATTTAGGTAAATCTTCTGTACTTTGATATTCTATTTGCTCTACTTCAGAATCAATTTTATCTTCTACCTCGTTACGCTCAACCTCAGAATATTCAGGGATAGTATCTACAGGATTTCTTTCATATGAAAAATTTTCAATTTGCCAATTATCAAGAATATCTTTAATTAATAACTCTTGAATCCAGACTTGAGCAATAATTGTTAAAGGTAAAGCGAGTAAAAGTCCTGAAAATCCAAAAAAGCTAGCAAAAAATACTTGGGAAATTAATGTCATAGCAGGCAACAAAGAAACTTGTTTCGCTATCACATAAGGAGTCAAAATATTACCCTCAATTTGTTGAATCAGAATGTAAATCAACAAAACTAAACCAGATTTTAAAGGAGAATCTATCAAAGCGATCGCCATCGGTGGAATTACACTAAGAGTCGGTCCAATATTCGGTATTAAAGTTAGTAACCCTGCCAAAATAGCTTGAGCTGAAGCCAGAGGGAGCTGCAATATAGATAGACCAATAAAACTTAGTAAAGCAATTACACTCATATTAATTAAAGTGCCAATTACCCACCCTCCTAATGCTATTTCACAATGGTTTAAAATTAGGTTTACTCGTTGTCGGTAAAAATTGGGAAATAATTGTATAAATGCTTGACGGTAGGCACTAGGATTTACCAACATCATTATGGTTAAAACTAGAATTAGTAGTAAGCTCAGAAATATTCCGAAAGTATTACCAACGAACTCTCCAGCATTATTAATTAGTTGATTAAATATAGGTTGTAGTTGAGTAACAACTTCATTAATATCAATGTTTGGTAATTGCTCTCTAAGTTGAATAGGTAATTGTTCTTTGAGTATATTCAACCAATCATTTAATTTATTAATACCCAAGGGAACAATAGTTATTAGCTGTTGAAACTGCTCCGCTAAAGGTGGAACAATTACCCAGAAAAAAGTCACAATTATTAGTATAAATAGACTGACCGATATTAATACAGCTAGGGATCTATTTATGCTGAAACGTTGTAGCCATCTAGCTAGTTTATTGAGAGTAGTAGCAATTACCACTGCGGTAAATACTAGCAGTAATAATTGACGGATCTGCCACAATATATATATGGAAGCGAGGATGGCGAATAGTCCAACCCAATTACCTAGATTCACAAGAATTATAATTAAAGTATGGATTTTAAGTATATAGGTTAATGTATTCTATCTTGAATTTGTGTAATATTTAATTACAATTTACACCTTGATATTAGCTTGGTTAAAACAGAAGAAATGAGCAGCGATCGCTTATGAATTAGCTGCCTTCATCAAACAAAAATATCCCATTTTTTAGTCTATACTTTACCCATAACTAGAGCAAACGTTGATGGTCAGATGAGCTAGTGGAATGAAGTAGACAAAGAAACAATGACAAATCCTTTAAATATGATTAACTATTATCATAAAATTTATTGATTTGACCTCTCCTCATTCCCGACTCCGCTACACCCCTACTCCCAAAAAGTTTCAATACTTATTAGGTAAAACATAGTTTTTTACTAGAGGTGATAGGTTAATTTAGAGCTGTCTAAAACTTTCAATTTTCTGGTTTAAATCTCGCCAAAATTTCTGTAGGAGATAAATTAGATAAATCTACTATTAATCTGGCTAAATCTACAGCAGACAAATCTATCATTTGTGAGATTATTACCGAATAATTAAGGTAAAAATCCTCTCCTTTAAAGGAGAAACAAGCGGTCGTTCGCGACAGCGGAACGGAGTTCTCTCTTCGGAGCTTCCTGAAGGGTGGGATGGCGTACTTCGGAGCGGGTCTGTAAGAACGGGTCTCCTCGCTGTCCGACCATCGACCAAGAGAGAAAAAATTTTCATGATTAGTCAATCCTCTCCTTGAAAAGAAGAGGTAATTAGGGTTTGCTGAAAAAGTATTTTAGTAGGGGTAGGAGACAGGAGACAGGAGACAGGAGACAGGAGGAAAATTACATGGGGATTCGCTCCCCCAAGTAATGCGTGAACACGACCGTTGACGGTGGGGTATTAAACCCACAAAGAAAATGATAATTTCGGATAATCATCTTCATAAATACGGCTATTATTGCGGTTCGCTTCTCTTTGAAATTCTCCCCTAACTTCCAGTAATTTCAGCAAACAACTACAAATTTCATTAGGGGTTACAGGATTTCGGTAAGGTTCAAATAAAGCAGTTGTTGTGGCAAAACGACCTAATAATCCTAATACTTTTAGGTTTCCTTGAAGTTGTGGTTGTGGTGAAAACCAGACATCTATTTGCCTAGCTTCTCCCCGCACTTCACGGGGTGCTTTTACTTCGCCAATAATTGATAGTAATTCTTCTAAATATTGTTTAGCAAATTGGTCATAAAGGAATCTAGTCATCAAGTTTTCTTACTTTTCTCAAATTTCTCTGAAATTACCTAAAAAACCCACTTTCTTTACCCTTTATTCCACATTCTGAACTTGTCCCCAAAGTCGCCATCCCAATAATATCCCTACAACTATTGGAGGTGTGAGTACAGCAATGATGGCATTGGTTGCTGTGGAGGAAATGGAAAGATAGGGGCCAGCATATTTGATCGAGAGGGAAAGTCCAGCAGAGAGAATTAGGACTTTGAGAATGAAGATTATTTTATTATTCATATTACCAGAAAATTGGGTTTAAAGCCTCCCCCTAAAAGGGGGACTTTCCTCCTTGAATGTACTTTTTCAGAGTTTCAAGTGGTGCGCCTCCAACTGAAGCCACAAAATATGAAGGACTCCAAAGCGCAGTTTTGTGGGGTTTTTCATATCCTGCTGCTCCATATAATCTACTAGAAACACCTTTAAGATGATTGACTATTTGAGATATAGACAATTTAGGTGGGTATTCAATAGCTGCATGAACATGATCGGCTTCCCCATTAAACTCTAATATATTGAAGTTCATCTTCTTAGCTACAGTCTCAAACGAATCCTTGATTAATTCTAATCCTTCTGCTGTAAATACACTTTTCCGATATTTAGTCACACATACCAAATGTACTTTTAAGTCTGAGATACTATGTCTTTCTTGTCTTAACATATTGCATACCAAATTCAACTATGCTATAGTTATACTATACAGACCAAAAATAAATTTAAGATGAGGGCTAGATACAAGTATAGAATATACCCAACTAAATATCAGCAGACCAAGTTAGCGCAACTATTTGGTTGTGTTCGCGTAGTTTGGAATGATAGCCTAGCTTGCTGCAAAGAAAAGCACGCTCAAAGAGAGAAGAAACCGACTAATTCTGAACTACAAAAACAGTTTATCACTCAAGCTAAAAAGACTGAACATAGAGAATGGCTATCAGAGGTTTCTGCTATACCATTGCAGCAATCTTTGAATGATTTAAACCAGGCTTATCAAAACTTTTTTCAATCAACTCAAGGCCATAGAAAAGGTAAACCTGT
Organism: Okeania sp. SIO1H4; assembly: GCF_010672695.1. Lineage (NCBI taxonomy): Bacteria > Bacillati > Cyanobacteriota > Cyanophyceae > Oscillatoriales > Microcoleaceae > Okeania > Okeania sp. SIO1H4. The sequence continues at coordinate 71,294 of NZ_JAAHGB010000030.1, read as the reverse complement.
TAAACCTCCTAAATTTAAAAAAAGGAAATCGAAGCAAACGGCTAGGTTTACGAAAGGAGGGTTTAAAGTTGGTCAGGACAAAGTTTATTTAGCCAAGATTGGAAAGCTGAAAATAGTTTGGTCAAGAGATCTGCCTGCTACTCCATCATCAGCAACAGTAATTAAAGATTCAGCTCATAGATACTTTCTTAGTTTTGTAGTAGAAATACAGCCAGAAGAGTTGCCTCAAATTGATAATTCAGTAGGTATAGATTTAGGAATCAAAACTTTTGCTACTTTGAGTAATGGAGAAAAAGTTGACGCACCAAAACCGCTCAAGAAACGCATTAAGAAGTATCGAAAATTAAGTAAGTCATTATCTCATAAAACTAGAGGCTCTAAACGACATGAAAAAGCCAGGCTAAGAGTTGCAAAATTTAATGGCAAACTGAAAGATACAAGGACAGATTTTCTTCATAAACTATCTACTAAAATAATTCGTGAAAACCAAACAATTGTTTTAGAAGACTTAAATGTTTCTGGAATGCTTAAAAACCGTAAATTATCCAGAGCTATTTCTGATTTAGGATGGCGAACTTTCCGAACATTCCTAGAAGGAAAAGCAGAAAAATACGGTCGTGATTTTAGAATAATTAGCAGGTGGGAACCAACATCACAAAAGTGTTCATGTTGTGGTTTTAAAGGTGGAAAGTTAGACCTTTCAGTTCGGGAGTGGGAGTGTCTAAACTGTGGCAGTAAACATGATAGAGACGAAAACGCAGCAAGAAATATATTAGTCGCGGGCGGGCAGTCCGAGACAAAAAACGGACGTGGAGGCAAACATAAGACTACCGTTAAGGTAGCAGAAGTCAGTGAAACGTCAACCCGCCGAGGAGCTATGGCTCGGTAGGAATCCCTGTGCCTTTAGGCCGGGGAGGATGTCAAGATGTTATAATTAAGGATTAAATATTTTGCAAAATGTAGAATTAAATCCCCCCTAACCGCCTTAAAAATGGGGGAACTTTTCCTAATACTCTGTAGAGATTTGCTCTCCAAACCGCCCGTTGAAGAAGGAGACAGGAGACAGGAGACAGGAGACAGGAGGAAAATTACATGGGGATTCTCACCCCAAGTAATTTTGAACACCGTGTAGACGGTGGGGTATTAAACCCACAAAGAAAATGATAAATTTTGACTTGATTTTGTGTAGCCACTATCTCAATCAACATTTAGTTAAATTATAACTATACAATTTTCAGTTTAATTAAGTAAGCTTTTTATTTTCAAGTCCCCCTATTTTCAGATAAACATTTATAACTATTAAGTCCCCCTTTCTCAGGGGGATTTAGGGGGATAGATATGAATAACTAGGGTTTGCTGAAAAAGTATTTTAGTAGGGGTAGGAGACAGGAGACAGCTATACTGGATACAGGAGAAATGGATCGGGAGCGAGGAAGTAGGAGCGGGCGTTTTGTAAGAATGATTTTTCTGCCCAACTATGTGCCTAAAATACTAACTTTTTGAGTGTTTTAGACTGAAACAGGGGCACTTTTTTCGTTCCCAAAAAGGCTAAAGTATTTATATGTCAATGCTTTTATATTTAATCAGCAATCCCTAACTATTCTTCTAACTCAGCACTACCAATCAAACAATTATGAACTATCAAGAATCAGAACTACAAGCAAAAATTCGTCAACAATTTGATTTTGTAACTTATCCCAGAATACCTGTTGAAAAATCTCCTAAGGATGACTATGAATCACTTTTTATTCATAATTTAGTCACACCATATTATCTGAGAAATCAAAAAGTTATAGGAACTGAAAATAAGGTTATTTTAGATGCGGGATGTGGCAGTGGTTATAAAGCTTTAGTTTTAGCAGAAGCAAATCCAGGAGCAAAAATAGTCGGTATTGATATTTCGGAAAAATCTGTAGAATTAGCTCGTCAACGTCTCCAATATCATGGTTTTGATAATGCCGAATTTCATGTTTTGCTTATAGAAGAATTGCCAAGTTTAGGTTTAGAGTTTGACTATATTAATTGTGATGAAGTTCTGTATTTATTGCCGGATATAGTTGCTGGTTTGCAGGGAATGAAATCTGTTTTAAAACCTGATGGAATTATTAGAACAAATCTCCATAGTTCTCTCCAACGCCATAACTATTTTAAGGTGCAAGAAGTTTTTCAAATGATGGGATTAATGAATGAAAATCCTGGAGAAATGGAAATGGAACTAGCACGAGAAACTTTGGATGCTTTGAAAGATTCAATTACTCTTAAACGGCAAGTTTGGAAGCCGGAAAGGGCAAAAAATGAAGAATGGATACTGAGTAATTATTTATTACTGGGAGATAAAGGTTATACTATCCCGGAAATTTTTGCTGCTTTAAAAAGTGCGGATTTAGAATTTATTAGTATGGTGAAATGGCGACAGTGGGAAATTTTGGATTTGTTTAAAAGTGAGGATGAATTGCCAGCTTTTTTAGGCATGAGTTTACCAGAAATTTCTGTTGAGGAACGACTGCATTTATTTGAACTTTTACAACCGATGCACCGTTTGCTAGATTTTTGGTGTGGTCATCCCCAACAAAGTCAATCTTTTGTGCCAGTTTCCGAATGGACAGACTCTGACTGGCAAAAGGCCAAAGTACAACTCCATCCTCAGTTGCAAAATTCTCAAGCTAGGGAGGATTTAATTAACTGTATCAATAACCATAAACCTTTTGAAATTAGTAATTATGTGAAGTTGCCCACCTTATCACCTATTCATATAGATAGTAGTATGGCTGTTTGTCTGCTCCCTCTGTGGGATGGGGTTTGTACTATTGAATCTTTGGTAGAACGGTTGGTCAAGATTAGACCATTAGACCCGATTACTTTAGAAGCGGTGAGCAAGGATAGGTGTTGGGAGGAGGTTAAGGAATTATTGGATACTTTAGACCCATTTCTGTATGTGCTTTTGGAACGTTAGTAGTAGCTTGTCTAGCTTTAAAATGTGGGTAAATTTGAGTCAATGAAGACCTCTCCCCCGACCCCTCTCCTGCAAGGAGAGGGGGGAAGTCTTCTCCCCCTTCCCTGGTAGGGAAGGGGGTTGGGGGGTTAGGTTTTTTTACCCACAATTTTAGTCTAGATATCTACTACTACGAGCCTAATTAGATCCAGTAGGGTGCGTTAGACTGCATTAATCACTCACAATGAAAGGTATTGAACAATCCGTCGTAACGCACCATTGAGCTTCAAAACTATTGGCAAGATTATCATTTTCTTTGTGGGTTTAATACCCCACCGTCTACACGGTGTTCAAAATTACTTGGGGTGAGAATCCCCATGTAATTTTCCTCCTGTCTCCTGTCTCCTGTCTCCTGTCTCCTTCTTCAAAGGAGTCGTGACAATGCATAAGAGTATCAGTTATCATACCGAATTAATTCAATCTTTAAAAGAACCTTCAGAAGCAGCAGTTTATCTTGAGGTTGTGTTAAAAGAAAGCGATCCGAAAATGATAAAAAAAGCTTTCTCTAATGTGATAGAAGCCAGAAGAGGATTTAATTTTGTTTCTGATGATGTTTATGACAACCTTGCAAGATTTGACGAAAAACTTAAAGAAACGGGTGAAATAGAATTTAATCTTTTGCGGACATTACTAGAATCTTTGGGTTTGAAAGTAGGGGTGATGGTGAGACCTAGTTAGGAGAAAAAAGCGATCGCTTTAAGTCTTTGTTTGTAGTTTGGCTTTAGCCCCTAATGTATTATCTCAGTTATGGTTTTGGAACGTTAGATCCCCCCAACCCCCCTTGATAAGGGGGGCTTTGAATTTCCCCCCTTTTTAAGGAGGGACTAAGGGGGGCTTTAAGTTTCCCCCCTTCTTAAGGGGGGACTAAGGGGGGATCGAATTTATTTTGGACAAGAATAGGAAAAATAGTTTATCTGATTTTAGGTAGAGGCCAATAATTTGCAGCAGAACCCGCCCCTACTGTTGGGACATTATAATAATTACCTCTTGAGATATCTCTGAAAAAAAAATTTCCTGGGGAATGATATGAATTTTTGGCAAGGTGGGTAAGTTAGATTCAGGAGATAAATTTTATTTGTCCAATTTTTATAGGAGAAAACATGAAAACTGAATTTAAGGCTAAGTTCTTACAGCACGTTGCTAAGAAGAGAAAGGAAGAGGGTTTCACTCTGATTGAATTGTTGGTGGTTATCATTATTATCGGTATTTTGTCTGCTATTGCGTTGCCTTCTTTCTTAAACCAAGCTAACAAAGCGAAGCAGTCGGAAGCGAAGCAGTATATCGCTTCTATTAACAAGGGTCAGCAAGCTTATTATGCAGAGAATGGTGACTTTATCACAGATGTAAAGGAAATAGGAAAGCTGGGTTTAGGTATCAAAACTGCTACGGGTAACTATACCTATGATATAAACGAAAATAAATCTGCTAATGGTGGAGCAAATGCTTGGACGTTAAACGCGGCAAAGGGTTTGAAATACTATGCAGGTTTAGTATATTTAACAGATGCTGATAATGCTTTAACTTCTCAAACAGTTCTTTGTGAAAGTGATGATGATTCAGCTCTACCTGTATCAGTTGATCCTGCTGCGAACCCTACCGCTCCTGGAGCTGAAACAGATTGTGATGCTACTGCGGGTTTTAAGAAGTCTCTGTAATCAATACTGAAATTAGCAGGATTTGGGTTCTAGTTTACCCTCTAATCAGGCTTTGTATAACTAAAAAAACTGTAAATTTAAAAATAGGTAGTACATTCAGTGCTACCTAATTTTGTATTAAAATCAAATTGAATTTTGTACTATGCTTCCCAACGATAGCTCCAGCAATGTAACATCTTGCCAACAAGAAGCTGATGCTTGTTTAAGAGAAGGAAATTATGCAAAAGCTGCAACTTTATATGAACAAGCAATAAATACTGACCCCAATCATAAATCAAACTACTGGCACTTGGGTTTAATTTTACTACTGCAAGGAAAAGAAGAGGAAGCACAAACAACTTGGCTGTTAGGTATGGCAGATGGAGAAGCAGAAGAGGTTGAGTTGTGGACAGAAGAATTAATAAAGGTATTAGCAACCGAAGCAAATAGACAAGCAACAACAGAAGATTATTCTGTAGCTTGGGCAATAAGACAACATATTCGGGAAATTCACCCCACTGATATTAATAATTTATTACATTTAATTTATTTGTCTATTGCTCTGGAAAATTATACAGCAGAGCAATTGACTGAATATGAAATTATTACCCAACTAGAAAATAGCAAAATAGAGGAGCTTGACCAAGATTTATTACTACATCTACTGAACAAACTCTTAATATACGACCCGATAAATTTATCATCTATAGAATTTGTATCAGTTGCTGTTCAAAAAATAGAAGATAAACCAGCACTTGTTAGTTGTTTAATACCACCCATATATCAAATTGCTTACTCCTTTGCAGAATTAGGAGTCGCCAGAAAATATACAGAAATATTGTTGAATGTTGTGCCAGAAAATCAGGAAGTATTGAGAACTATGGCGCAATTCAGCACAGAATTAACAGAATATTCTCTAGGTCTTGAGTACGCAGAAAAAAGTTACGCCTTATCAAAAAAAATATTTGAAAAAGTTATAGATTATCATCAAGTTTGTCGCTCCCTCATAGCATTAAAAGGATGTGACCAAAAAGTTAAACAAGCAGTTGAACACCAAGAAAACTTATTAAAATCCCTCGTTGCAGAAGCTCCAGAAAAACTTGCCGGAGCAGCAACACGTTTGTATAGTTCTAGTTTTTTCTTCCCCTATACCAGAGATTGCGCTGAAAAAAACATTAAAATTCGCAGTCAAGTAGCAGAGCTTTGTCAACAAAATTTAGAAAAAGCAAATTCTCAACAAATTAATAAATATCGTCAGAAACTATCTCGACAAAAACAGATAAATTCAACAAAAAAAACTCTAAAAATCGGCTATTTATCCCATTGTTTAAGAAGACATTCTGTCGGATGGATTGCTCGATGGCTATTTACATATCATAATCGAGAAAAATTTGAAATTTATGCCTATTTACAAGGAGCAGAAAACCGCAACGATTCTCTGCAACAGTGGTATATTAATCAAGCAACTAAAGCTCATGTTTACGGTATTGTCAGTACAGAAGTAGCAGAAGATATTTATGAAGATGAAATTGATATTTTAATCGATCTAGATAGTACAACATTAACTAATAGTTGTTCAATTATGGCAATGAAAGCAGCACCTATTCAAGCAACATGGTTAGGTTGGGATGCTTCAGGAATACCAACTATTGATTACTATATTGCCGATCCTTATGTTTTGCCAGAAAATGCTCAAGATTATTACCCCCATAAAATTTGGCGACTACCTCAAACTTATGTTGCGGTGGATGGTTTTGAAGTAAACATACCTAGTCTGAAACGACAAGATTTAGGTATTCCTAATGATGCAGTGATTTATTTTACTGCTCAGAGAGGTTATAAATTTAACCCCGATACTGCCAGACTGCAAATGAAAATCCTCAAAGAAGTTCCCAATAGTTACTTCTTGTTTAAAAAATTTGGTGACTCAGACGTTTTATCAGAATTGCTGATAGATGTTGCTGAGTCAGAAGGTATTAGTAGCGATCGCCTCATTCCTATAGAAGAAGTTGCTCTAGAAGAAATTCACAGAGCTAATTTAAGTATTGCAGATATTGTTTTGGATACTTACCCCTATAATGGTGCAACAACAACGTTAGAAACTTTGTGGATGTGCATCCCAATGGTAACAAGAGTGGGAGAACAATTCGCAGCACGCAACAGCTACACCATGATGATGAATGCTGGCATCACTGAAGGTATTGCTTGGAGTGATGAAGAATATGTGGAGTGGGGAATTAGATTAGGGAAAGATGAAAAATTACGGCAGGAAATATCCTGGAAATTGAGAAAGTCGAGGCAAACCGCTCCATTGTGGAATGCCAAACAATTTACCCGTGAAATGGAAAACGCTTACGAACAAATGTGGCAGAAGTATGTTGAAGGTGCAAACTGAGCGCGAAGTCACCATCATTGCACTACAAATTTAATTAAACTTAATTCTCTAAGCATGATATCACAGACAGATAGAACTATTCTCGTGACTGGTGGGGCAGGATATATCGGTTCCCACGCTGTACTTGCCCTCAAACAAGCTGGTTACAATCCAATAATTTTTGACAACCTAGTTTACGGTCATCGGGATCTAGTTGAAAATGTTTTAAAGGTAAAAACAATTGTAGGTGATATTAGCGATCGCTCTTTACTAGACAGAGTTTTTGCTACCCATAAAATTGATGCAGTGATGCACTTTGCAGCTTATTTATTTGTGGCAGAGTCGGTAGCTAATCCCCAGAAATATTATCGCAATAATGTTATCGGAACTTTGACATTATTAGAGGCAATGTTAGCTGCTGATGTCAAAAAAATCGTCTTTTCTTCCACTGGAGCAACTTACGGTGTGTCAAAAATAACTCCTATTCCCGAAGGACACCCGCAACAACCAATTAATCCCTATGGTGCGAGCAAATTGATGGTGGAGCAAATTCTAGGAGATTTCGACCGCGCATATAGCTTAAATTCTGTTTGTTTTCGCTATTTTAATGCCGCTGGTGCCGATCCTAGTGGATTAATAGGTGAAGATCATCATCCAGAAGTTCATCTTATACCCTTGGTATTGTTTGCTGCTTTAGGTAAAAGAGATACTATTTCTATTTTGGGAACTGATTACCCGACAGAAGACGGCACTTGCGTGCGGGATTATATTCACGTTTCAGATTTAGCTGACGCTCATGTTTTAGGATTAGAATATTTGCTCAACGGTGGTAATAGTACAGTATTCAATTTAGGAAATGGTAAAGGCTTTTCTGTCAGGGAGGTTATAGAAACTGCCAAACTGGTAACAGGGCGCAATATTAAAGTATTAGAGAAAAATCGACGCCCGGGAGACCCACCTGTATTAGTAGGCAGTAATGAGAAAGCCAGAAAAGTTTTGGGTTGGTCTCCCAAATATTCACAACTTAATGAAATTATTGCCCATGCCTGGCAGTGGCATCAAAAACGTCACGGGCATTAAGGAATAACGAGACATAACTAAGATCGATCCAAAAGTCGCACGTTAAAACCCCGTCCTATGGCGTTTCTATACAGTGGACCATCTAACGTCCATAACTCAGCCTTTAGATTTTATGCTAAAGCCAAATATGCCGCATCATAGGCACTCCGACGCGACAAAGATAGAGCTATTTCCACTATGCGAGCTTCTTTGCTGGTAAGAGGATGATAAATAATAGGCAAAAAAGCAATTTCATTGCAGAATTGTTCTAAACTTTCTTGCGCTAAAATGCCGGCACTAACAGAGCGAGTTAAAGCATTGGCAATTTCATAACGCGCTAACTCAGGAGCGTTTGACTTCTCCCCGGTCTAAAGACACGGGAATTCTTAAGCAGTCCAAAAGCGAACTCTTAAAGGCATAGTCAAAGTACCTCTACCAACTCCTTCAAGGGAAAATCCTAAAGTTGTTGCTACTTTTTTGAGAATATTTGCCGCGCCATTAATATCGGCATTAATTAATAAACCATAAAGAGTTTGATATAGTCCTCGTTTAATTCGCTTACCTGACGCGTTCCAGCTTTTGGGTTTTTCACCGATTGTTGGCAGGAAATCATCATCTAAAAACGATGCTTGTGATGTGTAGGATTCCTCAGTTTCAATCAACTCTATGCCGTACAATCCACATAACTGATTAATCCGTTCTTTAAGTTTTGCCGTGGGGATTTGTACGAATTTCTGGTTGTTTTTGGTTCCAATATCAATGTTATTTTTTTGTCCTTTATTCCAACCAAACACTATGCGACCAATGCCATATTCTAAGCAATGATTAATAACTAATCTTGCTGCTTTGTTAACAGCATCGCGCATTTGCCTGTTGCGTTTTTCAGTTATACGAGCCAATTTTTTTGACCAGAAACCTTGAGGTTGACCTTCTTTAATGTTAGCTACTTGTTTGTTGTACCATTGGTTTTTTGACTTGAGATGTTTGCCATCAATTATGAAGCTTGTACTAACATTGGAGACACAACTTAGCCAATTATCAACTCCGTGGTCAATACCTAAAACTTTACCTTTATCTAGCTGAGGTTTATCAGCTTTTAATTCATAAACCCATTCAACATAAAAGCAACCATTACGAGGTAAAATCCTAATCTCTTTGATTTCTTTAAACTCAAGATTACTTGGAAAGTTTAGGAAAAAAGCATCAATCTTAAAAAGGGCTTTAACCTTTTTTCCTAAAGGTACTCTTACCTTACCTTTTTCTAGTTTTAAAGCTTGTTTGGGATAAGTTATTACTCCCATTCCTCCTTTTTTGCGATACTTAGGCAGTTGAGGCCTATCTGCTAATTCCCCTTTATTGTATTTATTAGATAGCTCTTTATAAGACTTAAATGCCTCTGCTACTCCTCTCAGAGTTTGCTGTGCTGCCTGAGAATGTAAAAACTTATAATTTATATTGGACTTTAACTGCTTTTCTAAGTTGTATTTGCCCGTAATATACCCCAATTTAAAATACCATTGTCGGGCTAAATAAATACTACAATTAATTAGGTTATTCGCCGTCGTACATAAGTATTCTAAAAAAGAGAGATTTTCGGGACTTTTAATTAACTCTTGTTGGCATCCATACATCTTTATCACCTCCATGTTAATATTAGAACATTAAAGAATAAAAAATGACAACCTTTTTGACTGTTTTTTGCTGGCGACTGAAGTCGCCGTTTCGCGGAGCGACATGAAACGTTTTTCATCCGTGCTTTAAAAAGACATGGCTTTCAAACTCTCGTCCTTCTTCTGGTAAATCCGTTTCCTGATTTTCCCAAGCTTCTAACTTTTTTTCTGCTGCCTCTCTCAAAGGATTAGGTGTAATTGCTGCAACAATAAAATTAGCATCCAAAACAACGCTCATTACTTAAAAAATACCTCTGTTTTCTAATTCTTCTCGACCGAGACTTACTAATTCAACTGGATCTATCTGTGGCATATCTTTAGTTAACTCTCGCAAGCGGAATAACACTTCGGAAATAGTGCGAGTAGGCTTTAATTGAGCGATATTTTGGCAGAGCATAATAGTAGCCAAATCCTCCACAGAAACCTCTAGCCTTTTCGCTTCTGCTTCTAGGCGTTTACCATCTTCTTTTGGCAGTTGAATCGTTAAAGTTTGAGATTCACTCATAATAATTTACCTCTACTACTTACTACTTTTTTAATAGACATCTCCAGTAATAAAAAATCAAATTAATTATAGACATATCTACACTACCCAAACTAATAGATCATGGGTCATGGGTGATTGACTATCCATCTTTGATTAAAGCATTTTTAACTTCTTTATGAAAGAAATCTCTACCTAACATTATTTTGTTGACTTTAATTACATTAAAGATAACATGATTTTTAGAGAAATTACATGATATGATAAGAAAAAAAAGATGAGTAAACCACAAAAGTCTAGGTGGCGCAGTGGCGGGGTAAAATGAGGGCTGCAAATTCCAATCTTGGCTAGGCTAAAATTGTGCTCTACTAAGCATGAAAAGCGCTGTAATAAACAGAAATTTATACAGGAGAAAAACTAACAAAAAAAGGAATAATTTAAATTTTAAAATCAGAAAATTATGAAAACTTAAATCAAGAATTATTGCTGAGTCTACAACAAAAAATTGTAGCCTTGACAATTGCTGAAACTCAACAGAACTTCTGCTGCTAAGAGCGATTTATTAGACTTGCTTTGTTTTGCAACAAGTAACAGATATGAATACAACAAAAACTAGACTAACTTTTGACCAATTTATCGACCAATACCCAGAAGATGGGGTTATTTACGAACTTGTGGATGGAGAAATCAGAGAAATGCGACCCATTGGTGCCCATGAAAACGTTGCGAATTTAATCCAGAGAAATATTGACCGCGAAATCGAACGGCTAAATTTGGATTTAGTAGTGACACGCACTGCATTGGTAAAAACTGTAACAAAAGAAGGGCAAGAACAAGGGCGAATTCCCGACTTTTCTGTAGTGGATGGGGAGATTTGGGATAGATATCTTTACACATACCAGGGGTTTCGGAAACATTTGAGGTTAGCAGTGGAGGTAACGTCAACTAACTGGGAGGATGACTATGTTGACAAATTTGACGAGTACAAGCATTTGGAGATTTCCGAATATTGGATAGTTGATTATCTAGCGATCGCTTCTCGGTCTTATTTGGGTCGTTCTAAAGTGCCCACAGTTTTTGTTTATCAACTTATTGATGGTGAATATCAGAGTCAAGTATTTCGGGGAAAGGATCGGATTATTTCCCCTACTTTCCCAGAACTAGAGTTGACTGTAGAACAGGTTGTAACTGCTAGTCAACCACGAATAAGGTAAAAGCAATATTTCAAATTGTGTAGCTTGGTTTTTCTTCCTCAAGTTCAGGATTAAACTACTCAATTTTGAGTACCATTTTGCCCAACAAATCTAGCTAACAATTCATCACGAGATAATTGCAATAACAAAGGTACTAACTCAGCAGGTAAAAGAGAAAGTGATGGCTCAATTATTGCCTCTAGTTGGTTATCTATTGTACCAAAACGAACTTTGAGAATATTTTCTATTTGTTCTCGGCGTTCTTCTCGCATACCTTGTTGCATACCTTGTTGCATACCTTGTTGCATACCTTGTTTTGTAGCCTCTTCTAATCTTTGTGAAAAAAGTGGTGATAATCGCATAATTAACTCCCTATCTTCTGATTCTAAATTTTGATTTACTTCTATATTACTTAGCAAATCTGCTAATAACAATAGCGCATTTGAACGAAACAAATTATCCGCTGGCAATGCTTCTAATTCATCAATTGCTGTTGATTGAACTCTTCCTCTACCCAAAATTCTCAGCCAGAGAGTTTCTGGGGTACAAGGTAACTGATGAATTACTACTATTGCTGTCCTTAAATAGTCAGCCATAAAATAGATTCCTGGCAACCAGTTTTGTTCATCTGAAATAGCACCAAATCCACTTAATATTGTTTGGGAAGCTGTAGGGGTTAGTATCCACAACTTGGGATAATCTGCCGACCTTAGTTGAGTCTGCTTACGTTTAGCTTCACGTTGTAATTCTCCACGAACTTCCCACAACTTAAGCATACAATTAATAATTTCATCCGGCGTTGCTGGATTGCGGAATGGTTCAAATAGAGCTGGTATTGTAGCAAAACGCCCCAATAATCCAAGTGCTTCTAGGTTTCCTTGAAGTTGCGATCTAGGTAAAAACCAAACATCTATTTGTCGTGTTTCTCCTCGAACTTCACGGGGTGCTTTAACTTCTCCAATAGTTGATAGTAATTCTTCTAAATATTGTTTGGCAAATTGGTCGTGAAAAAATCTAGTCATCAATCAATTTTATTTGAGGTTTTATCTGAGAAATTTGATAATTCAATTAGGGGAATATTATCTGCTTTAACCTGAGCGATCGCCTCCCCATTCTCATTTTCCAATTTAATCCAACCTTGCAGTTGAGGAATTAAAGCTGACCATTGTATTTGACTCAACTCCCCAACTAAAAAAATTTCTGGTCCCTCATCTACCTCTAATTCTGACTCCATTAACAAGTTCATCACCACGCTAGATAAAATTAAATCTGCATCTTCAGCAGAAATATTGCTGTTATCTATTAATAGAGTCATCTTACTTCTATCTGGATGATTCACCAGATTTTTAATTACTGCTTGTAATTCTAATCCCACTGTTTCTTCTGTTTGCGACCAGTCTGGAAAAATTATCAGATTCAATTTTCTTAATTTTAAATTTGAATATAACTCATCTTCTTTAACTACTGGGTTATTTAAAAAATATTTACTATCAAGATAACCTTTGATTCTTTCCATCGCTGGTAAAGCACCCACTTCTTGCTTAACCACATCAGGGGATTGAGATAAAACCTCTGCTATGTTGTTGGCAAAATTGTACTTAGGATTATCGCCATATTTCCAAGTTAACCACTCTAGGGTTTCCATTGCCACGTCATAAAAACTTAGTATATCGGCAATACAAGCTAACTTTAATAACTTCTCTGGAGTGTTATTAAACGACTCCTCATCGGATGACTTTTGAATCAAATCCTGAAAGTAAAAAGCATCTGTCCACAGCAATTGACCGGGATGCTGTTGAGAAACTGTGGGACCTCTAAGACGGGAATCTCGATGCAAAGTTTCAAAATCTAAGAAGGTAAACCCACTTTTCCTCAGATATAAGTCAACATCCCCAAATAAAGGTTGATTGTCATAGATACTCGTAAATTCTACCTCTACTTTTAGTAACAGAAAGCTTTTTAAAATTTCCTTAGCACCTTCTAAAATTTTGAGTTCTGCTCCTTGAGTATCAATCTGTATAAAATCAATTTCACTGATTCCCTCAGAATAACAAAAATCATCTAAAGTTGTTGTTTGAATCTCTTCTGTGGATACTAATTCTATGAGTTGGGAATTTCCAATAAAGCGATCGCTATAGGACTTACTAGGAGGATACAAAGAACTACAGTAAGGAGATTTAGTAATATATAAAGTTTCAGTTCCTATTTTTCCGTATGTTCGTAGTAACTTTCTACATCTCCTATTTGTCTAAAAAAACCTAGAGGTTGACCACTTTCAATCGTTCCTTTTTCTAAAATTTCTAACTCACTTAAAATCTTTTCAGCTTCATCTTTCTCTGTTAATGATTCAGATTTAATTTGGTTAATCGGTTGTTTTTCAAAGTTATCTTGCTTAGGAATAATATGTTTTGATGATAAATCAATCCAATCCCACTTTTCTTTTAAGCTATCCACCGCTATCGATGGAATGCTATCTGCTTTGACTTGAACTTTTGCTTCCCCATTCTCATTCTCCAATTTAATCCGACCTTGCAACTGAGCAATTAAAGCAGACCATTGTATTTGACTCAACTCCCCAACCAAAACAATTTCCGGTCCTTCATCTACCTCTAATTCTGACTCCATTAACAAATTCATTACTACGCTAGATAAAATTAAATCTGCATCTTCAGCAGAAATATTACTGTTATCTATTAATAGAGTCATCTTACTTCTATCTGGATGAGTCACCAGACTTTTAATTACCTCTTGTAATTCTAATCCCACCGTCTCTTCAGGTTGTAACCAATCTGGGAAAACGATAAGATTAATATCACTAAGCGTAAATAGTTCCCAAGTACCATTTTCTAACTTAACTGCTCTCAATCGTTTGAGATTCTCAACTTCTAACTCTTGGATACCTTCTACACCAACTTGTTTAATTATCTCTAGGTTTTCATATTCCAGTGTAATTTTAGCATCGAGACGATTTATCAAAGATAGCCACTGCGTTTGACTTAACTCTCCTATCACAGAAATTTCCGGCCCATCTTCAACCTCTAAATCTTCCTCCATCAGCAGACTCATAGTTATGCTAGATAAAGCCATATCCGCATCTTCATCAGAAACATTGCTATTGTCTATCAAAAGACACATCTGACCTTTGTCTGGGTGAGTGGCGATCGCTTTTATTACTTTAGCCAACTCTGGGAAAAGATCATCTTCCGGTTGAGTCCAATCTGGAAAAATTATCAAATTAATATCTCTCAAACCTAGCTTTTCTACTATGTCAGTTTTTTCCAAAACAGATTCCAAACTTTTTAGTAACTTTTGAGCAGGTTCCCATTGGGGTACAGCTTCCAACACAATAAACAAAGCTTGCTTTGCCACAGCAAAATTGTCTATTTGGGTTGCCGCTTTTGCTAAATACCAAGCTACACGCCAATGATTGCAACCTAAATTAATTGCAGACGCAAACTCCGAGGCAGCGCGATCATTTCTACCTTGTTGCTGCAATGCTAACCCCGACCATAATCTCAAATAACCATCATTTTGATAATAGTCTCGGTATTGCAGTATTCCCCCTTCTCCCATACCCAGAAGAATTGACGAATTAGCAATTTTATTCTCTGCTTGAAATAGCTGTTGTATGTTTTCCGAATTTAAACTAACACTAAATTCTGGAGATGTATTTCCCAGCGATCGCACAAATAATTTAGCAGCCGCAAACAGCTCCGGTTTTCCCAGTACATCTTCTAACAAAATCACTTCATCAAGTAAACTCGAACTTCTCGGAATCCCCCATTCTCTAGTCTGCTTAGGCCAATTCATTAGCTTTTCATAAATAGGATTAAGTTCCTTCGCAGCATTTTCTGCACCAAAAATCTGTTGAGCATACTCCCTAGCATTTCTTCCCAGTCTTGCCCGCTCTTCGGGATGATGATACAAATATTCAACAGCCCGACTGTACTCTAATTCGCTACCTACAATCAAACCTGTGTAGTTGTTAACAACTAACCGTTTAACACCGCCGTAGGGAAACACAACTGGTGGCACTCCAGCATACATCGCTTCCTGTAAATTTAACTCCGATGCAGCATAAGTATCTTCCCGCAGCGGGTAGCCATAAACATCCAAGATTTCCAGCACCGACTTAATATCTTCAACAAATCCCCGAAATTCAAATCTGTCACCTCCACCAAGCTGCATAGCCTGTTTTTGCAAATAGCCAACATTGCCACCTCCGCACAAAATAAATTTAACGTTAGGTACATTAATTGCCGCTGACATAGCAATATAATTTGGGTGCATTTTCGATAAATTAACATGACCTATGTATCCAACATTAAAGGTTTCGTGAGCTTTCGGATTGACACCATACACCCTCTCAAAGTCCGTAGCTCCATAAACCATACCTGTTTTATTTAACTTTACTCGATCTGTTAAGCTCTGAAATACTTGATGTTCATAAGTATAAGGACTGCAAGCTAGGGCAAAATCTGAATAATCAATTAACTCCTTTGTAATAATTTGCGGAGGTTTATCACCTGCTACATGAAACCAAATCAACAAGCGCATCGGTGGCAGTTCTAACTGAAGAAATTCATAATTACCAGGATTATTCCAAAAATGATAATGTACTATATCAGCCTTTTCTATTTCTGTCAGTACAATGTTTTTATCTGCTGCATTTACTACATTCATTCCTAGCCCTTGAGCCATTTCTATTGCATCAGGACTAGCTGGAGCTAAAGATACAATGCGATGTTGAAAATCACCTTGTTTTGCAGAATACTTAGCTATTGCTATCAAGGCACGACCCGAGCCACCCTGATACAGTCCGTGAATTATATGGAGAATTTTAATCATTGCTGGTTGTAATCTAGTTAGATGATTTACGATATACCTTAATTGTTGAAAATACCCCTGGAATAATAGGAAGAAAAGCCTGAGTTTGGGTTGGATCGGTTGGATACAACAAAGGAATATCCAATACTTCACAACCATAAGTATCTTCCATTAATTCTTGGCAAGCTTGCCTAATACCAGGTTCTTTGCCTCCATGATGAAAAAAGATTGCATCTTGGTTTTCCCTATCTAGGGGAGGTAAATAATCATGGAACATCATAACACCACCAGGAGCCAGGATAGGAAAATAGTTAATAATATCCTCTCGTACACCTTCGTAAGTATGATCTCCATCTACAAAAATAAATACAGGCTGATTTCCATCTTCTGCAAATACCCCCTCCAGTTGAGATGTAGCTTTACCGGAGAACATTCTTAAGTGGGTAACATCGCTTTTAAAATCTTGAAGTATTTGAGCAAACTGGGGTTGTAATCCAGGTTCAATGGCAAATCCTTGTAATTCAGAACTTATTCTTCTTAAAGCTCGACAGGTTAAAAATAGAGAACTTCCAGCAAAAGAGCCAATTTCAACAAACCTTAAGGGAGACTGGGAAATTGGCAGTAGTTGGCGCAAAACATAGTAGAGTTGGAATCTTTCATTAGAGGACATTTGACTGTTAATCCCGTATGCTACCGGATCGTCTTCAGCAAACTCCCTGACTAGAGAAGTATCGAATACTGGATTTATAGGAAACTTGTTAGGATTAGAAAACCAAACCCCTGTATAGTCAATTTGATTAATATCGAACTTCAGCTTTCTAGTCGCTTCAAATTCCTGGACAGCTTGACTACAACCTTCCCAGTGACCATAATCATCTACCTGGATTATACCGTCATTAGAAACGCGATCGTATAAATTCTCCAAGATTGCTTTTGTCGATTCGTACCAATCTCCATCCATGTGCAAAAGAGCGATCGCACCGACTAAATTCCGCATTTTGGGTAAAGTATCCTCAAAATAGCCTTTAACAGTTCGGACGATATTTTCAACTCCTAACTTAGAACATATTTCTCTGGTACTAGCTTCCGGTGCAGCACAAGTACCAGTTCCCCAACCTGTTAAATCAGCCGGAATCCCACCCGCTTTATCCGCTGCAGTTGGGACTGGCATTCCTTCAAAAGAATCAAAAGCGTATAACCAACGTGGTTGTTTGCTGTAGCGTTGAATCACTGTAGCCATAAGTGCTGTAGACCCACCAGCAGCAACACCACATTCAACTATATTCCCAGGAATATTTTCCAAACAAACGCGCTTTACTAGAGAGAAAAGAGAATATAGACGAGCTTCGCTTAACATTGTATAAGGGCGAATACTCTCAAGCAAATCTCGAAATTCTGGATCGTCAACTTTAGCATCAACTACAGCCACCGTCGGATATTGAGTTTGAATTTGAGCTTTCAAATTCTTAGCCTCAATATTGTTAGGAAAGTGTCTTAGTTCCTCAAGTAAAGCCTGGAAAGCATCCGAAATCCGATTCATCTTTATAAAACAGATAGCTCTTAAATAATCTAGTCCTACTACGGGTTGCTTCAGAGATTTTGCCTGGATTAACAGATTAAATGCACGGTCAATTTGATTATTATCAAGAGCTTGATTCGCTTTTTCCATCAACTCTCCAACAGACCCTGGTCTCAGTTCTTTTAGCAGGAAATTACCCTTTTTATGCCCCGGAGTAACCGCTAACAGATGATTCAGGCAGTTAACAGCTTCATTGGTACGCCCTAGTCTTGCTAGGGCAACAGCTTTACCATAG
The DNA here is from genome assembly GCF_010672695.1 of Okeania sp. SIO1H4. Lineage (NCBI taxonomy): Bacteria > Bacillati > Cyanobacteriota > Cyanophyceae > Oscillatoriales > Microcoleaceae > Okeania > Okeania sp. SIO1H4. The sequence continues at coordinate 53,247 of NZ_JAAHGB010000030.1, read as the reverse complement.
TAGATTCCTGGCGAGTCTTGACCAGAAATAATTGCTTCTTGCAACAAGGTTAATGCTTGGTTATCATTTTTTTGATTGAGCTGTTGTAGTGCTTGCCTCACCAGAACTAAATCTGCGTTATCGTAAATTGGCGTATTAAAAGCAACTTGATTGAAATTTTTGATACTCGAAACTACCTTTTTGGGTTTCCTATCGTTTTCAGGATTAATCGAACTATCAAACTGTTGTTTCCATCTTTCAATAGCATTTGTATCTATTTTTACTGAAGTTTTCCACTCTTTATTGATTTTTATATCTAGATTTTCTTCTATTTCTTCTCTTTTGATAAATGGGAGGTTAAAATCCCTACCCATTTCCAGACAACGATTATCGATAGCCACAATTATAGAGCGTCGCTGATGTTGTAAAGCTCGGATGCCAGCATGAAGTCTTGTTCCCACATAATCTACATCTTGATTCCTTAATAGTTCATCCAATGCTTCTAAGGAAGGATCGACGAACACAAATTTTTTGCTTTCACAAATTTGTTTGGCATAAGAGTAATCAAAATACATCTGAGGCCAAAAATAAATCGTGGAGTAATTTCTTTCTAATATTTCAAAAAGAACTCGATCGTATTTAGGATTTTGATTATACTCTGTAAAAGTAAGTAAAACATTATTAGACTTTTTTTTAGGAATTAGACTGCAATGTTTTTCAGTTAATTTCCACATAGTAGGACATCCAGTATTTAGTCCTTTAAAGCCTAAATCCTGCATTTTTTTATTCGTGTAAGAATCTCTAAAGGAATGGCAATACTCTAGATTGAGAACTTTATTTAAAAGAGAACGAGTATACATATTAGGTTCTATTGACTGATATTGCCACCAACCCAATCCCATAAGTATTACTTTATTCATCCAAAAGTCTTCCTCTGGATGAACGCACCAATGGCTAGTTTTTTCCATATTTGAACTAAGTAAGTTAGTTCCTGCTAAAAATACATAATCTGCATCTTTAATCTTTATTCTTCCTGCGCGAAGATATTCTAAAGCAGGTACTCTATAAAAAAAATCATGAGGAAATACTTCCCTCAATGCTTGATCTACAGCTTCACAAATAATTTTATTCCCTAAGTTAGTATTATTTGTCCAAGTGTCTAGAATTACTATTTTTTTCATGGCAATCTTAAAATGATTTAATTGCTAAATTTTACTTCTGATAATTTTTTACGTTTTTCGGTTGCTTTAACGATCGCTCCCCACCAAACAAACTTCTATCATAATCCCGCAATCTCAACAAACCGATCCCAATGAACTACCAACAACCCTATCTACCTGCAAAAAAATGAAATTATCCTAAAAATAACTGACTAAATCTCAGAAAATTGATACTATTAATTATTTTTTCCAACCTCCAACCTCACCTGCTCCAACACCACTTTATAATCTTCCCTCTCAGGATACAACCCCACCAACTTTTCCAGAGGAGCGATCGCCCCTTTCCTATCTCCCATCTCCAACCTTACTTTCACCAACCCCTCCAAAGCAGTCACATTTTCAGGTTCCCGCTCCAACACACTCTCATATCCCCGCGCTCTTTTCTGCAACTGCTCCTCTACCGACACAACTGGTGCCGTCTCTACCTGTGGAGATTCCTGAAAAGCACTTTTAAACATATTTGCTATCCCAAACAAAGCAGTACCCCCAAAGGATACACACCCAACTAGGGACATTATCTTTTTTAATATCTTACTTCGTTGCTGCCGAGCTTCCATATATTCTTTCTCTGTTCCTTGCATTTGCCACTTTTCTCCCAATACCTACCTTTTCCAGTCTTCCCAATTTTAGCCAAAAAGCGATCGCTTAAGCGATAATGATCCGTATCGCTCCCTAATATTTCGTCCCTTGTCCCAGAAAATTCCTGAAATAAGAGTTTCTTTTCTGGCCAACCTCACTCATTATTATTTTTAATATTTACAATTATTCAGTAAAATGAATAGCGATCGCTCTTTCTATTTTGTCCAATTATTAGATTTCTCTAGTTTTCCCCAAACATTTCTGAAATTTTCTGGTATCTTTTGGGAATATTCCACAATATTTTGTACTTTGTCCCAATCAAAAAAGAGGCGATCGCTTATTCATCGCCCCTACAATTATTCAATACCGAACCTTCAGTTTGAACTTGACTATCCTAAACCTTCACAACAACCTTCTCCTCAGCATCAACACTTGCTTGTGGTGTACCCGCTTCCGAAGGAGGCACTACTTGATAAAACTTCGGCAAATACTCAGACCAACTCGCCAAAATAATTTTCGCCTTCTCACTTCCAGTCCGATCAACGTGCAATGAAATCAAATCCTGCAACTGCGCCTCACCTTCTGGCGTACAAACACGCTGAATAGAAACGATTTCATTATTCACCCTCGCAGGAAAATCACCATCCTCATCCAAGAAATAAGCAATTCCCCCTGTCATACCAGCGCCGACATTCCGACCTGTCTTACCCAAACAAACAATAACACCACCAGTCATATATTCACAAGCATGGTCGCCAGCACCTTCAATAACTGCCTTACCCATGGAATTCCGGACAGCAAAACGTTCCCCTGCTTGACCATTGGCAAACAAAATTCCACCAGTAGCACCATACAAACAAGTATTGCCAATAATTACATTTCTTGCCGGGTCGTAACCAGTTTTGGCAGGTGGCTTAATAATAATCTCCCCACCGTGCATTCCCTTACCAACATAATCATTCGCTTCACCTCGTAATGTTAAAATCATTCCTGGCAAGTTGAAAGCGCCAAAACTCTGACCAGCACTGCCATTAAACATCAGATTAATCTGCCCTTCAAAACCAGTATTACCATAACGACTAGCGATCGCTCCTGCCAACCTTGCTCCAACTGTACGGTCGGTATTGACTAATTCTATTGTCTTGGTAACAGTTCCCTGGTTGCGAATTACAGCTTGAATTTCTCGGTCATCCAGTAGCACGTCATCTAAAACAGAGCCATTGCTGTGAACAGTTCCATGGTTCAACCAACCCCGGTCACTGCGAGTATCTGGCAACTTGAGCAAACAATCTAAATTTAAAGCTGCTGTTTTCGTTAACTGTACATTTTCCCGTGTTTTCAGCAAGTCAGCACGACCCATAACTTCACTCAGAGAACGATAACCTAATTTTGCCAAAATACTCCGTACTTCCTCAGCAATAAACCAGAAGAAATTGACTACGTTTTCTGGCACCCCAGTAAATTTCTTACGCAACTTTTCCTGCTGAGTTGCCACACCCACTGGGCAACTATTAGTATGACAAATTCGTGCCATGATACAACCTTCAGCAATCATAGCAATAGACCCAAAACCAAATTCTTCTGCTCCCATTAAGGCAGCCATGAGTACATCCCAACCAGTCTTCAGACCCCCATCAACCCTGAGAGTTACCCGGTCGCGTAACTGATTGTCCATCAACACCCGATGCACCTCACTCAAACCCAACTCCCAAGGACTACCTGCGTGTTTGATTGAACTTAAGGGGGAAGCACCTGTACCACCATCGTGACCAGAAATTTGAATCACGTCAGCATTTGCTTTTGCTACACCAGCAGCGATCGTACCAATACCAATTTCTGCCACCAATTTCACCGACACACCAGCATTAGGATTAATTTGGTGGAGGTCAAAAATCAATTGTGCCAAGTCCTCAATGGAGTAAATATCGTGGTGAGGAGGGGGTGAAATCAAGGTAACTCCTGCTTTAGAACGACGGAGTGTGGCAATGTAGTTACTTACCTTTTTACCAGGTAACTGACCGCCTTCACCTGGTTTTGCACCCTGAGCAACTTTAATTTCTATCTGTTTGGCATTCATCAGATATTCTGGAGTCACGCCAAACCGACCAGAAGCAACCTGTTTAATTGCAGAAGAAGCGGTGTCACCATTTTGTAATCCCTTGAGATGAGGTAACAAGGTAGACAAACCTTGACCATTAACATCATCCAATACCTTAAACCTTGTGGGGTCTTCTCCACCTTCGCCAGAATTAGACTTACCTCCTATCCGGTTCATAGCGATCGCCAAAGTCTCATGAGCTTCCCGTGACAGCGATCCCAGAGACATTCCACCAGTACAGAAACGTTTCATTATTTCTGCTACGGGTTCCACTTCTTCTACAGGGATGGGAGAGCGATCGCTATTAAAATCCAACAAATCCCGTAAAGCAGTTATAGGTCGCCCTTGCAAATATTTTCGGTAAACTTCATAGTGGTCGTACCCGGATGTTTCTTGCTGTTTACCATTGCCATTAGCATTATTAAAAGTATCAACCGCTTTATGGAGTGCTTTCGCCATCTCCGGACTATTCATGTGATATTCCCCTGTGGGGCGATATTGCACAAACCCATAATTCTCCAACTTCTTAATATTCAATTCTGGGAACGCTCGACTGTGGAAAGCGATCATCTCTTGTGCTAACTCTGCTACTGTTAAACCACCTACCCGAGAAGTAGTTCCTCGGAAAGCAAGTTCCAACAAATCTCCACCGATACCGATGGCCTCAAAAATCTGTGCACCCTGATAAGAAGACAACAAAGAAATTCCCATTTTAGAGAGAATTTTTAACAGTCCCGCTTCTATTGCTTTGCGATAATTTTTTTGAGCTTCTTCGATAGTAATTTGTGCAATCTTACCCCGTTCCATTTGTTTTTGAACTGTTGAGTTCGACCACCAAGAACGCACTGATTCTAATGCTAAATAAGGATGAACTGCACTAGCTCCATAACCAATCAAACAAGCAAAATGATGGGTACTCCAACATTGAGCTGTTTCTACCACCAAAGATACCTTCATTCGTAACTTTTCTTTAATCAAATGATGGTGAACTGCACCCACAGCTACTAAAGGAGGAATATAAGCAAACTCCGCACTAATTCCTCCCTCCATTTTGTCAGATAAAATAATAATTTCCTGACCATTTTTAACTGCTGTTGCTGCTTGTTCGCACAAATTATTTACTGCTGTTTGTAATCCTTCCGGTCCATTAGCTATAGTAAATATAGTAGATAGAGTTTCTGTAGCAAATTCTGACTCGTAAACTTCCCTTAATTCTGCTTCATTTAATAGTGGTGATTCTATCTTTAATAACCGTGCATTTTCTGGGCTAATTTCTAATAAGTTACCCCGCTTACCTAGCAACATATTTAGTGACATTACCATACCTTCCCGGAGAGGATCTATAGGAGGATTTGTCACTTGAGCAAACCTTTGCTTGAAATAGTCATACAGCAAATGAGGCTTTTGAGAAAGTACTGCCAGAGGAATGTCATCTCCCATACAAAATGTTGGTTCTTTCCCTAGATTTGCCATATCAGAAATTACCATTTCTAGGTCTTCTAAACTATAGCCAAAAGCTGTTTGTGACCTCAGCAAAATTTGTGAATCCAACTTAGTATTAGTAACAAAAGGTTGCTTTGTTATCTGCTTTCTTTGTTGTAACCATTCTCCCAAAGGAAACTGCTTACTAATACGTTTTTTAATCTCCCAATTTTTCAGAACTTCATTAGTGGCTAAATCTACAGCAATCATTTGTCCCGGTCCGAGGCGACCTTTTTCGACTATTTCTGCCTCCGGTATTTCTACAACTCCTGCTTCAGATGCCACAATGATTAGATCGTTATTTGTAATACAATAACGCGCTGGTCGCAAACCATTCCGGTCTAGAGCTGCTCCTACCTGTTTGCCATCACTAAACACCAATAATGCCGGACCATCCCAAGCTTCCTGCAAACCACTGTAATATTCATAAAAATCAACAATTTCTGGATAATCTACTAGATCCGGCTGATTCCTGTATGCTTCCGGCACCATGATCATCAATGTTTCCATTGGCGAACGCCCGGAACGTACAATTAATTCCATCACGTTGTCTAGATTTGCCGAATCACTACTTTCAGCATTTACAAAGGGTGTTAATTCATTTAACCGCGCTCCCCAAGTCGATGAGCTTAGACTAGACTCCCGAGCTTTCATCCAGTTAATATTTCCCAACAGAGTATTAATTTCTCCATTGTGACCAAGCAAACGCATGGGTTGAGCCAGAGGCCATCGAGGCATTGTATTTGTGCTGAAGCGTCGGTGGTAAACTGCAAAGGCGCTCTCGTAAGCTGGGTTTTGCAGGTCTGTGTAAAACTCTCCCAGAACAGCTGAACGCACCATTCCTTTGTATACAATAGTGCGACTGGAGAAAGAACAAATATAAGCATCTACTCCCCAAATAAAATCCTCTGCTTCTAAAGCACAACCAATATTACGACGTATTAAGTAGAGCGATCGTTCTAAATCATCTCCTTGCAATGTTTCTGAAACTACAATGAGCTGTTCAATCTGTGGTTGATTTGCTCGTGCTTGTGGTCCTAATACTTCTGATCTGACTGGTACAACTCTCCAAGCAACTACTGTTAAACCTTCTTTAGTAATTACTTTTTCAATTATTTGACGTGCCTGTGCTGCCTTCTCTTCTGTTTGGGGTAAAAATATCATTGCGACCCCACAGCGTTCAGGATCTAACTCCAAATTTTCAGATAATAATTTCCACGGAATTTGACTCATTAAACCTGCTCCATCTCCTGAGTCTTGGTCAGCACTACACCCACCACGATGTTCTAAGCAGGTTAGAGCAGGTAAAGCTTTCATCATAATTTCATGACTCTTTTTTCCTGATGGATGAGCAATGAAACCTACCCCACAAGCATCTCGTTCTTCTACTAGCCATCTTTGGCCGCTATAAGTTTCTTTGTTTACTTTGAGATTTATGGGCGCAGAGATTTGTTTATGTTGGGAATCGTTACTGATTTGATTCATGTTTAATTTACTCACATTATTGTCAACTTTAAGTGAGGGTGTTACCCTTGATATAACTGTTCATCTCATCCTATTGCTACTTGCTTGGGATACATACACTACAAAACAAGTCGCATAATTGAGTGAAATTTTAATATTGTTTGAAGGTTGATATAATACTTGGTATAGTATTTCGTTTTTTCCTCATTTTCTTTACAAAGATATAAGATTTTACAAAAATAGCTCGCTATATTATCAACCACGAAAACCTACAAAACCCATGTTTTTGCTATTTTATCAACTATCTTAACTATTGCTTGAAAATAATTATGATACAAAAAATACTCTAAGTTATACTCAACTTATGTATGATGAAACACGCAGCTCACGCTAATTTCTTGTTTGTCGATTAAGTTAAATTTTATAGTGCGATCTTTCCCAATTATGTTTTAACCTAATATCAATATGAGCTTGAATCTTGCTTTCATGTTGATCGCTTATAGCTCATCATTTAGTTAGAATTGTTTTAATTATTATAGTCCAGTGTTTATTAGATCGAGTAGGCTTATATATTTTTTAACTTTTTCACCCTGATAATATTTAGACTTTAGATAAAAAAATATTTGCTTATGGACATGCCTCTAAAATTAGGCCTTACTTTGATCATGGTGGCCTTATACATACTCACAGTATAATTTTTCAGGATCGAGTTAATTATGATACTGGAGTCAATAGTATACATAGTGTATAAAGCTCGAAAATATCTATGACTTTTAAACAGCTTAAAAAATCTGAAGCAGAATGAAGCAAAACTTAGTTATGAGGACTATAGGTACTAGACCTCTTTAAGAATTAATCTCAAACCCTTGGCATACCTGGGCAAAAACTAAGTTTTCACCAGATGTCTACTATAAATAGTTTTTGATTTTCTCTAACTCTATATATCTATCTAGATATATGAAGATTTGATGTAGATATTCAAAAAGCTTGAATAGGGGGTGACAGTAATAGGGGTAATTTTGCTATGGTTTATATGGTATCCAATTTGACTCGACCCCTAAGCTATTTGTATTCAGTCTGAACCTCTAAAAATACTAGGTGAGAGAATTGTTTGTATACCAGATTTTAGAGATATAGTCTCTAATAATCTCTGAGTTCAGGAGATTACACATAACCATAAGTATTTTATTTTTTTTGGAGATCGTCAAAAAATGGTACAACAAGTTAAAGAAGTAGCCCAAACTCCTAAATTGTCTATACCTTCTTCCTTAAAAGGAATGGCTACCACCGAACGTCCTTGGGGATCGTTCACAGTTTTAGAAGATGGACTTGGATACAAAATCAAGCGAATAGAAGTCAAACCAGGGCATAGACTTAGTCTACAAATGCACCACCATCGTAGCGAGCATTGGATTGTTGTTTCAGGAACTGCTAAGGTTGTCTGTGGAGACAAAGAAGAAATTCTGCAAAACAATCAATCTACCTATGTACCTCAATGTACTTCTCATCGCTTAGAAAATCCAGGAGTTATTCCTTTAGTATTGATTGAAGTACAAAATGGAGAGTACCTTGGAGAGGATGATATTGTTCGTTTTCAAGATGATTATGCCCGAACAAAGTCCTAATTTTAACTGGTAAGCAAAAAAAAATTTGTGAATGATTAACTTGAGCGAAGCAGCAGTCCAAGAAATTATTCGTCTTAGGTCTAAACATCAAAACCAAAATTCCTTATTTCGTTTGAAGTTTAAATCTGGTGGCTGCTGTAGTTTCTATTACATAATGGAGTTTGACGAACAGTTGGCCAGTAACGACCGAGTTTATGACTGTGGGAAAGTTAAAGTCGTAGTTGACTCTCAACAACTAAACTATCTGAATGGATTAACCTTGGACTATTCTGAGGACCTTATGGGTGGAGGCTTCCGATTTAACAACCCTAATGCTAAAGCTACCTGTGGTTGTGGAAATTCCTTTTCGATTTGATGTTGACAAAAACGTATTACTAACCTATAATAAAAGATTGTTTGTAAAGTTTTTTAGAATAAGTAGGGACAAAGCAAAAAATTAATGTTTTGATAATTTCCCTAAACTTCCTGAAAAATAGGCCGTTGCACCAAAGGTTCCTATGGCGCAACGGTAATTTATTCCTAATAGTTAAAGAGGCTAATTTATAAAGTGGATATTTTTTAAAGGTCAAAGTAATTTACCAAAATATACTTCTTCTTTAACTATTTATCAGCATTTTCCGTACCGGAATGCTCTGCAAACAGCACTTAGCTTTCAGCACGCTAAAAGCTTGGGTTTAAATCTCCGACTTCTTCTGAGCTTGTCGTTTAATTTTAGGAGGGGTCGCGTATCACCTTTGCACAAAGCTGACTGCTAAACGCTGATTAGCTGTTTGCGGATAATTCCGGACTGAAACGCTTTTTACATAAATAATTATTAGGAAAAAAATTGGGAACAAATTTTCTAAGTAAGCTCGCCCAAAAGTATTATATTTTGTAGCGAGGGGATTAAGAAGAATTACAAGAAAAACTGTTACTAATAACTCATGCCAACAATCCAACAACTAATTCGTTCAGCTCGTCAAGAAACTCAGAAGAAAACTAAATCTCCGGCTCTTAAAAGTTGCCCTCAACGTCGTGGAGTATGCACAAGAGTATACACCACTACACCAAAAAAGCCTAACTCAGCTCTCCGTAAGGTGGCTAGGGTACGTCTAACTTCGGGTTTTGAAGTAACTGCCTATATCCCTGGTATTGGTCATAACTTACAAGAGCACTCTGTAGTTATGATTAGAGGTGGTAGGGTTAAAGACCTGCCTGGTGTGAGATATCACATTATTCGTGGCACATTAGATACCGCAGGAGTTAAAGATCGTAAACAAAGTCGTTCTAAGTATGGGGCGAAAAAGCCTAAAGCTTAAGTTAGTAGGTAGAATGCAAAATTCAAGAAAACATTAGGTAAAATTAGTATGTAATAGATATTGAATTTTGTATTTATTAGTCAAATATAAATTATTTAAAGTTTAGTTTATTGGTTGTGATAATATGTCTCGTCGTAGAGTTGTTCAAAGATGTCCTGTTCCTCCAGATGCACAGTACAATAGTCGATTAGTAAGTATGATGGTACGACGTATAATGCGTCACGGTAAAAAATCTTTAGCCTTTAATATCGTCTACGATGCGTTTAAAACTATTGAAGAAAGGACAGATTCAGATCCTTTAGAACTATTTGAAAAAGCAGTCCGGAATGTGACTCCTTTAGTAGAAGTTAAAGCCCGTCGTGTGGGTGGTGCAACATACCAAGTGCCAATGGAAGTCCGCTCAGATCGTGGAACTAGCCTAGCTCTGCGTTGGTTGGTGCAATATTCTAGGTCTAGAGGAGGAAAAACAATGGCCATGAAATTAGCCAATGAGTTAATGGATGCAGCTAACGAAACAGGTAGTGCAGTTCGTAAGCGAGAAGAAACTCACAGAATGGCAGAAGCAAATAAGGCTTTTGCTCACTATCGTTATTAAGAATAATATAACCACTTATGCCTAAAATATAGAATTTTAATCAAGCGTAAAAATCTGAAGCATAGATAAAGGAGGTAACTGTGGGACGTAGTATGCCACTTGAGCGCGTGCGAAATATTGGTATCGCAGCTCATATAGATGCTGGTAAGACAACAACAACAGAAAGAATCCTATTTTATTCCGGTATAGTACATAAAATGGGGGAAGTTCACGATGGGACCGCAGTTACCGACTGGATGGCTCAAGAGCGAGAACGTGGAATTACTATTACTGCGGCTGCTATTAGCACTAAGTGGTTAGACCATCAAATTAATATTATTGATACTCCAGGACACGTGGACTTCACCATAGAAGTAGAACGTTCTATGAGGGTTCTGGATGGAATAATAGCTGTATTCTGCTCGGTAGGAGGAGTACAACCTCAATCAGAAACTGTCTGGCGTCAAGCCGATCGTTACGAAGTGCCTCGTATGGCCTTTGTCAATAAGATGGACAGGACAGGGGCTAACTTCTTCAAGGTATACGAGCAAATTCGCGATCGCCTCCGAGCTAATGCAGTCCCGGTCCAAATTCCTATCGGTAGTGAAAATGAATTTAGGGGAATTGTAGATTTGGTGGGGATGAAAGCTTTTCTCTACACCAATGACCTCGGAACAGATATTCAAAAAACGGAAATTCCAGCAGAAGTAGAAGAGTTAGCACAGGAATATCGCCTGAAGCTAGTTGAGTCAGTAGCAGAAACAGATGATGCTCTGACAGAAAAGTACCTTGAAGGAGAGGAATTTACAGAAGAAGAAATTCGTAAAGCTCTACGTCAAGCCACTATTAAAGGTACAGTTGTACCAATGTTATGTGGTTCAGCTTTCAAAAATAAAGGTGTTCAACTTCTACTTGATGCAGTAGTAGATTATTTGCCTGCTCCGACAGAAGTCCCAGCAATTGAAGGAACATTGCCAAATGGCGAGCTAGGTACAAGACCTTCAGATGATGAAGCTCCTCTAGCAGCTCTGGCATTTAAAATTATGTCAGACCCTTATGGTCGTCTCACCTTTTTGCGGGTATATTCTGGAGTCCTTTCCAAAGGTAGTTATATCCTCAATTCTACTAAGGATAAGAAAGAAAGAATTTCTCGCCTAATTGTTCTCAAAGCTGATGAAAAAATAGATGTAGATGAACTTCGGGCAGGAGACTTGGGGGCAGTTGTAGGTATGAAACATACCTTGACAGGTGATACTGTTTGTGATAAGGATAATCAAATTCTTCTAGAGTCTCTTTATGTTCCTGAGCCAGTTATATCTGTGGCCGTGGAACCCAAAACTAAACAAGATATGGAGAAACTATCTCAGGCACTTCAGGCTCTTTCAGACGAAGATCCTACATTCCGAGTTAGTATTAATCCAGAAACTAACCAAACAGTAATTGCTGGGATGGGTGAGCTTCACTTGGAAATCTTGGTAGACCGGATGCTGCGGGAATATAAGGTGGAAGCTAATGTAGGTCAACCACAGGTGGCTTATCGAGAGACTATTCGCCAACAGGTTGAGGCCGAAGGTAAATTTATCCGTCAAAGTGGTGGTAAAGGTCAGTACGGCCATGTGGTCATAGAACTGGAACCAGGAGAGCTAGGTAGTGGTTTTGAGTTTGTCTCCAAGATTGTTGGAGGGACAGTACCTAAAGAATTTATTAGTCCAGCAGAACAAGGAATGAAAGAGGCTTGTGAAGCAGGGGTTTTGGCTGGTTATCCATTAATAGATGTTAAGGCTACTCTGGTAGATGGATCTTACCATGATGTGGATTCTTCGGAAATGGCTTTTAAAATTGCTGGCTCTATGGCAATTAAGGAAGGTGTTACTAAAGCTTCACCTGTGTTATTAGAGCCAAAGATGAAGATTGAGATAGAAGTACCTGAAGAATATATTGGTAATATTATCGGAGACCTTAACTCTAGAAGAGGACAAATAGAGGGGCAAGGAGTAGAATCAAGTATGGCTAAAGTAACAGCAAAAGTTCCTTTAGCAGAAATGTTTGGTTATGCTACTGACATGAGGTCAAAAACTCAAGGTCGTGGTATCTTTTCAATGGAATTTAGTCACTATGAGGAAGTGCCTCGTAATGTGGCAGAGACTATCATTGCTAAGACCAAAGGATATGTCTAGCAATTCTGGAATTTATTTAGTTCTTAGATTAAAGTTTTAGTTTTGGATTGAATAATGTGAAAATAAAAGAACTGACTGCTAAATGAAAACTGACAATTGACTAAAAAAAATAGGCGATTGAAAGAAACGGCCAACAAAGATTAGTTAAACGGCTCGGCAGAGTTGTCAAAATTTATCTATTATGAATCAGTGCATCCGTTTCCTCATGCAAGGAAGGCGGAATTAACAACGGAAAAAAAAGGAACAAGTAATTAATGGCACGCGCAAAATTTGAAAGAAACAAACCTCACGTCAATATTGGTACTATTGGACACGTTGACCATGGCAAGACAACCTTGACTGCGGCAATTACAATGAGTCTAGCAGCGCAAGGAAAAGCTAAGGCAAGGAATTATGCTGATATTGATGCAGCTCCAGAAGAGAAAGCACGGGGTATTACAATTAATACTGCTCATGTAGAGTATGAAACAGAAGGGCGTCACTATGCTCATGTTGATTGTCCTGGACACGCTGACTATGTAAAAAATATGATTACAGGTGCAGCTCAAATGGACGGTGCAATTCTAGTAGTTTCTGCGGCTGATGGTCCAATGCCCCAAACTCGCGAGCATATTCTATTGGCCAAACAGGTAGGTGTTCCTAATATCGTGGTTTTCCTCAATAAGCAAGATATGGTGGATGATGAGGAACTTTTGGAATTGGTGGAACTTGAAGTTCGGGAACTTTTAAGTGACTATGATTTTGATGGAGATAATATTCCGATCGCTGCTGGTTCTGCTTTACAGGCAGTAGAAGCACTAACAGCTAACCCAAGCATAGGAAAGGGTGAAAATGAGTGGGTAGATAAAATTCTCGCTCTGATGGATGAAGTTGATGGATATATTCCTACACCAGAACGCGATGTTGATAAGCCTTTCCTAATGGCGGTAGAGGATGTCTTCTCTATTACTGGTCGTGGTACTGTAGCTACAGGACGGATTGAGCGTGGTAAGGTTAAAGTCGGTGAAACTGTGGAATTGGTAGGTATCAAAGACACTCGTAATACTACAGTTACCGGTGTGGAAATGTTCCAGAAAATTTTGGACGAAGGAATGGCTGGTGATAATGTGGGATTGCTACTGCGTGGTATGCAGAAAGATGATATTCAACGTGGCATGGTATTGGCCCAACCAGGCTCTATCACTCCCCACAAAAAATTTGAATCTGAAGTTTATGTTCTCAAAAAGGAAGAAGGAGGTCGTCATACACCTTTCTTCCCTAACTATCGTCCTCAATTCTACATCCGGACAACAGATGTGACTGGTGCTATTGAGTCTTTTACTGCTGATGATGGTAGTGCGGCAGAAATGGTAATGCCTGGTGACCGGATTAAAATGACGGTTCAACTAATCAACCCAGTGGCAATTGAACAAGGTATGCGTTTTGCCATTCGTGAAGGAGGGAGAACTATTGGCGCTGGTGTTGTTTCTAAGATTATAGAGTAGGACAACTTCCTCAAAGATTAAGTGGCAGAAAAGTACATACATAACTTATTGATATTTGCTTTTCTGCTGCTTATTGATGAAGGTTAATTTTGATCAAAATAATAATTTTTTTGGAGGGTTACTTAAAATCTCCTTTACAAAAGCAACTTCTAACTTCAGAAAAAGGGGGTTGCTCAAAGTCCGAGTTGCAAAAATAACTACTGACTACTGACTTCATTAAAATCTGAACCTAGAAAATTAAAGAAGATAAATGGCCACAATTCAACAGCAAAAAATTCGGATTCGCCTCAAGGCATTTGACCGTCGTTTACTTGATACATCTTGTGAAAAAATTGTAGATACGGCAAATAGAACGGGAGCTACAGCTATTGGGCCAATACCATTGCCCACAAAACGACGCATTTACTGTCTACTGCGATCGCCCCACGTTGATAAAGATTCACGAGAACACTTTGAAACTAGGACACACCGTAGAATTATAGATATTTATCAACCTTCATCAAAAACAATTGATGCGCTGATGAAACTTGATTTACCAGCAGGTGTAGATATTGAAGTGAAGTTATAGCAAAATTAGTCCATGGGTAGTTGCTAGTCTAGAATTATTGAATGTACCCATGGCCTACAGTTATCCCTCGGACTTATATTAATGTACTTTGGTGAATAAGAATTCTGAGACACTACAATTTTTTGTGTTTGATGCTCAAAAATACAAATTTTTTACCAAAACTTCAAATTATCTTGATATTTATAGCAAGGAAGATTTGGTGTTTGGCATAGACTGCTGATGAACAGTAATACAGAGAAATGCTTTTCCTACTGTTCCCTGTTCCCTGCTATATGTAAAAATTCCCAAAAATCAAAAATATTAAGCCTATAGATATCTAAAGAATAGAAAAATCAGCTAAGGTATAAGAAGTATTAAGAAGCAAAACTTTATTTTAATGATGAAAGATGGCATCCTCTTCTGTAGCTGTTCGAGAACTTCCCCTATTTCCACTACCAGAAGTAGTATTATTTCCAGGTAGACCTCTACCACTACACATCTTTGAATTTCGCTATAGAATTATGATGAATACAGTTCTAGAAAGCGATAGTAGATTTGGTGTTTTGATGTGGGATTCTACTCAAGACCGACTTGTGGCCACTGGATGTTGCGCTAAGATTGAGAACTACCAACGCTTACCTGACGATCGGATGAAGGTTTTGACAGTAGGTGAGCAGAGATTTAGAGTTTTAGACACAATTAGAGAGAAACCTTATCTAGTTGGTTTGGTTGAGTGGATAGAAGATGATTCTTCAGAAAATACTCTTGGAGAGTTATCAAATCAAGTTGAAGCTTTGCTAAAAGATGTAGTTCATCTTTCAGGTAAACTTATGGACCAGAGTATAGAATTACCAACTGATATTCCTAGTTTACCAAAAGAATTGTCATATTGGGTAGCTAGCAATCTTTATGGGGTAGCAACTGAACAGCAAGCTCTTTTGGAGATGCAAGATACTGCTACTAGATTGGAAAGAGAAGTAGAAATTCTCACATCTACTCGCAATCATCTTGCAGCTAGAACTGTTCTGAAAGATACTTTAAAATAAACTTTAGCAATGAATGATGTATAAATTCAAGGCTTTTGTTTAGAGAAAGTTATCTCCAGGTTGGTTGAATACCCGCGCTCTCCTTATCAGGTAGGGTCGGGATGTTTGCTTCCGCATCCCTAAGGAAAAACCAATTAATCTTGTGCTTTTAGCAATAGTGTGTTATTATAGGTAAGTATGCAGGGCTAGCGGTTTCAGTATGTTGAGTAACCTTAAAACCGGAAAGAGGTAAAAGCCTTGGAAGTAGGTGTATTGTTAGTGTAGCTCCTCTGTCAAGAGGCAGCAGAAAGCCCTAATCAGCAATGGTTGAAATCTCGCGTTGTCGCAGGGGCGGAATGTCGGGATAATCTCAATAATAGAATATATAGCTCAATAATTGGTAGTGGGAATTAGGAAGCTACTTAATTGTACTTTCTGACTCACTTCCTAAATATTATTTTCCCATAAGCTTTGTCACAACCTCATCAAGTACTTTTTTAGAAAACTAAGCAGCTAGTAAACTCCTCTCTTCAGACTTTGCCCAGTTGCTATAGTCTAATAATAATTTATCCATCAATCCTTGCTTCATTTTGAGTAAGATACTACCTAATAAGTTATTTCCTGTAGATAGCAAAATCGACTTGGGTATTTTATTGAAAGGAGGAGGTAAAAATATTTGTAAAGCTAACTCTACTTTTCCCTCTAGAATAGTTTTTTTCTGAATTTTAGTTGGCTGCATTGTACCATTGAGATTCAATTGAAAATGTTCATTAATCATTTCAATCCCTTTCAGTTCGCAACCAACAGACTTTAAATTGACTACTCCTTCAGAAGTTGTCAAAATTTTCATGTCGAT
Organism: Okeania sp. SIO1H4; assembly: GCF_010672695.1. Classification (NCBI taxonomy): domain Bacteria; kingdom Bacillati; phylum Cyanobacteriota; class Cyanophyceae; order Oscillatoriales; family Microcoleaceae; genus Okeania; species Okeania sp. SIO1H4. The sequence goes on along the minus strand of NZ_JAAHGB010000030.1, from coordinate 36,839 downwards.
AATTGGTTCAATTTTCAACATAAAGAATTTGAGAGGGTTCATTTTCAAACGATATGTATCGTTAGTTAATTTTTCTATACAATTAGGGTTTGCTAGGACTTCTACAATACGTTGTGGTTGACTTAAATAACTGTTAATACTTATAGACTGCTCTGGAACGGGTATATTGACGGATTGAGATGCAAAAAAATTATTATACATAATAGTAGCTAGTAAAATTAAGTAATTTTTATTAAAACTATTAATGACCTTATATTAGAAGATATTAAATTTTGTAACAACTTCCGTCAAGCTGGAGTGGAGAGAACTAAATACTGCTAGGTTAAATTGCTTGACTACCAGCAGATAAAACAGAACCTTGTTGACTATTAGCTAATACCTCAGTTTCATTACAGGCCCATTGATGATAATCAGCTAATAGTTGATGGGTCAATCTTTGCTTAATTGTCATTAATACACTTTTAAGTAAACCATTACCAGTTGTTTCTAAAACTGGTAGAGGTGTTAACCATAATGGAGGAGGTAATTCTACCTTAACTTCTAAATCTGCTTTGCCTTTGAGATGAGTAACTCCTTTAATTTGGTAGTTTTGGAGAATACCAACTAGATTGAGGGCAAAACGCTGATTAATATATTCTACGCCACGAATTTCACAACCCTCTGACTTTAAGTAAATTGTGCCATTAGCGCTCGCCCAAACCCGTATATCTACAGTTGGTTGAATAGTTAACATCATAAAGTGTAGTGGACGCATTTTGAGGCGAAAGCTATCTTTGTCTAATTGCTCCAATCTTGTTGGATCTACCAAAGCATTTACTAGGCGTTTCGGTTGACGAAGATAGTGATGAATAGGAACTTGTTGCTCAACTACGGGAATATCTACTGATTGGGATGCGGTGAATCTAGTAATCATTATTTGTATATCTGTATAAAAATCAATACTTTAATACCTAAAGTTTATAAAATCTTCACATTTATTAATGTGACTTGGATCATACTGAAGTCTTCACTCAAATTTACTCATTAACCAGGAGGGGATTTAGGTAAAATTGAGTAATTCTAGTGATCATAATGGTTGATGGATGAGAACTAATTGAAGAAATATAACGTAATTTTACGAAGTGTAACTTATTCAATTTTATAGAAATTGGGCTTAACTAGCTATCAGCATTTTCCGTACCGGAATGCTCTGCAAACAACAATCAGCTTTCAGCGCGCTAAAAGCTCGGGTTTAAATCCCCGAATTTCTATAAGTCGTTTAATTTGAGGAGGGGTCGCGTATCCCCTTTCCGTTCCGGAATGCTCCGCAAACGCGCAGCTGACTGCTAAACGCTGAAATGCTGTTTGCGGAGCATGACCTGAAGAAACGCTTTTTAATCTAAAATCTAAAATAAAATGGAGATTTTATGACGATATCAATTGCACATCTTGGCCCTGCTGGCACCAATGCCGAGACAGCAGCAGTGGCATTTACTAATAAACTGAGTCAGCTTGGTCAAAAATCTTTTCTGTGTCCATATCCTAGTATTGCTCAAACTTTATGGGCAGTTTCTCAAGGGGAAGTTAATTTGGCAGTTGTACCTGTAGAAAATTCTATTGAAGGGAGTGTTACTGTTACTCTGGATACACTTTGGCAATTGGACTCTTTAGAGATTCAAACAGCATTAGTATTGCCTATTTCTCATGGATTAATATCATTAGCTGATAGTTTTGAGGAGATTAAAACAGTTTATTCTCATCCACAAGCTTTAGCTCAATGTCAAGGTTGGTTAGAAAAATTTTTGCCACAAATACAGCAAATTCCAGATAATTCTACTACAGAAGCATTGCAACATTTAGGTAAGGATAGGAGTGCTGCAGCGATCGCTTCTCAAAGAGCGGCTCTACTTTATAAATTACCTATATTAGCTTATCCAATTAATGATTATCCTGACAATTGTACTCGCTTTTGGGTATTGAAAGAAGGATGTACAGAAATAGAAAATTCTGATTTAAAATTAATAATTAATAGGATAAATCAACCGGAAAATTCTATCTTTATTTCTCTAGGTTTCAGTGTGCCTGCAAATGTGCCAGGAGCTTTAGTGAAGCCTTTGGAAGTATTTGCTAAAAGGGGAATTAATATGAGTAGAATAGAGTCTCGTCCTACGAAGCGATCGCTAGGGGATTATTTATTTTTTATTGATATAGAAGTTAAGAATAATGATGATTTTATTGAGGTAGCAATAGAGGAATTGAAAACCTATACGGAAACCCTAAAAATATTTGGCAGTTATACGATTATGGCACTCAATTAAAAGATATCGTCATTGGCACATTGCCGATAAAATACCAGTTTTTTTACTGCAAATATCTTGTTTTCAAAGATGGTTAATATAATAGATTATTCCAATCTGATAAATCTAAATTTTGTATTCAGTCTAGATCATATTAAGTCTGTTTAATTAACAATGAAATACCATTTTTTATTTATGCTAATGGAATGACGGTTTTTAAAGAGTGCATTAGGTTTTTGAGTTTAATTTTTACTCTGGCAAGGTTTGAGCATTTTTTCCAAAGCAACATTTAAGAGTGGTCAATCCGCTAGTACAAGTATTACTACTATTCCTTTGTTTGCGATGTTATAAGTATTTAACTGAAAATTATATAATGCCAATTATCAATAATTTTGCGAGATTTATATTTGATATTTTACTATTAGTTATTTGACATGATTTTAGTATTTAACTAGCTGTCAGTTATCTGCTTTGATTGAAATTATCGGCTTGTAGAAACTGGGTAATTTAATACCAATTACCAACAGTAATGCTATATTTAGGCAAAACTTCAGTTATTAAGTAATTAACACAGGTAGAATAACCTTTTTGTTAATTAGCAGCCCAGTTAATGTGAATTATTATTATGTTTAATTCTCCCCCTATTCCCCTCCTGGGAGGCGTTAGGGGTGGGTCCCCTACTCCCCGGCTCAAGAAAATATAGAAAAGTTTTTGATAAATGGTACAAGAGGTGTTAAAATCAACTTTTAAATTGCATTTATCTTAGTTTTATTATAAATATAAGCCGTTTACGGAGCATAATTTGAGGAAGTACTGATTGCCGAATTGCTATTTGCAGAGAATTCCGTTAGGAAATGCTTGGGAATAATTTTTGTGATTTTGATAGGAATTTTTACTACTTGCCAAAGATAGCATTACTTTTCATAAATCAATACCAAGCGTGAAAAAAGAATGTTTAGAATAATAAGAGAACTTAAAATATTATCCTTCAAATGTCTCTTTGATTAAAAAGAGATACTCAGACTAATAAATGATATTTAAGTTATTGATTCTAACTCCTGACTACTGACTCCTGACTCCTAATAAAAAGCTTAATCATTTGTCTCAAACATTTATCAAATTGGTATAACTTATTAAATTATATTTTGCAGAATAATAAGAAGACGTTGAATTTGTTTTTCCCAAGTCAAATCTTGCATAAAACTAACAGCAGTTTTACTCCGAAGTTGAGCATCTTCTCGATCAAAATAAACCTTTTCTAACATTTCTACTACTTCTTCAACATCAGATTCTCCCCAACCATCTACACCTGGAAACTGTGGGGTAGGTTTGACAGATTTTTGATTATATAAGGGATAACAATGAGAGTTATTAATAATATCTAAATGCCCAGTATTAGCAGAAATAATTGTTGGGATACCACAGGCAAGACTTTCCATCGCTACAAGATTTGTACCGCCTTCGCAGCGATTTGTAAATACAGCCACATCAGCTTCTCGTAATATTTGTCCTACCATATAGTTAGGAATCGGACCAACATCAATAACTGCATTGCTAGGAATGTCATTTTCTAATAACCATTCAGTAATTTGTAAACGTTTATTTTGACTAATTTTCGGTAATCCTACAACATTTCCAGTTTGTTCAATTCCCACCATAAATTGAGGCCAGAAATTATGCCAAGCTGTAATTAATAGTGCTTCTGGATAACGTTTTTGGAAGATTTTAAAAGCTGCTATGACAATATCTTGACCTTTGCGATATTCTAGCTTTCCACCAGAAAAAACAACAAAGCGATCGCCAAAAATATTAGATTTAGGTGCGGGATGAAAAATTGTTTGGTCAATGCCTTGTAAAACTTTTTGTATAGGTTTGATACTATTGTTTTCTAGAATTTTGGTATTCCAGGTAGATCCGGTAATAATCAAATCATAAGCTTTGGAGCGATTAATTTGTTCTGAGGTAAATTGAGTATTTTCTGAGAAAATAATTCCAATATTTTTGGTTCCTACAATATTATTACTTACAGAAAAATTACTACCTAAAGCTTGTAAGATTGGTAAGTTGAGATTAATTTTTTTGCCTCGGTGATTTTTGAGTTGATTTTGCAAATTTTTCTGAGCATCAAAAGCTGGATTTAGTAAAGCTTGATGTAGGGGATTTAATATTCCAGGTTGAATAGAAGGAGGGATTAATAATAAAGGTTCATATTTGGGATTTTGAAGTAGTTGGAGAGTAAGATTAATACCATAAATACCCCAACCAGTCATAGGGTTTAACGGCCAGTTAATAGCAATTTTATTCATTATGTCAGAGGTATAATTTTTCAAATTATCCGATTTTTTAATAGCTTCTTCTGGCAATTTAATAGGCTTTATTTCAGAATTTTTATTGGTGGGATAATTATTATCTAGCAAATTTTTTAAACTTTCCCCAACTTGTTCAAATACATTCTCCCAATCTCCTATTTTTCCCTGTCTAAATAATCGCGCTGTCGGATACCAAGGACTATCATTTCTATCTAACATCCATCGCCAATCAGAATCAAAATTTAATATTACCCAAACTGATTTACCTAATGCTCCTGCTAAATGAGCAATAACTGTATCTATTGTTATTACTAAATCTAATTGTTGGATCGCTGCTGCTGTATCAGCTAAATCATTAAAAGATGAACCATTATTATATACTTGAGTTTGAGAGTTCAGCCATTCTAAATCTGTGGGAGAGGCTTCTTTTTGTAAAAGATAAAAATTAGTTTGATCTATACTGAGAATTTCCTGTAAATATTCAACTGGGAAAGAGCGTTTTTGGCTAGTGTTAATGTTACTGCTTGTTTGCCAACATATGCCGATTTTGAGATTTTTTTCTGGAGCAGGTGGGATGGGAAAATTGCTTAACTTTGGTACAGATAAATAAGGAATTTTAGCAGGTATAGTTTCTAAGGTAGTACCAAAAATTCTAGGTAGACTCATTAATGGAATTTGTAAATCAAAATCTGGTAATTTTTCACCTATAACAAATAATTCATCTATTCCTGAGACAGTCGTAAATAATAATTTCAACCCAGCTTGATTAAGTTCAACAATGACACGCCCTCCTAATTTTTTTACTAGAGGAATATAGCGAATAAATTGAATGGAATCTCCCAAACCTTGTTCAGTATAAACTAACAAAGTTTTGCCCTGAAAATTTGAGCCATCCCACACAGGTTGAGAGAAATTAGGAGCACTCAAACCTTTCTTTTGCCAGCGCCATTCATATTCATTAAATCCTTGAATAAAATTTCCTTGTTTCAGCAAAATAACTGCCAGAGCCAAGTTAGCGTTTGCATGATTTTTGTCTAATTTAACAGCTTGTTGATAATATTTTTGAGATTCCACCAGTTTTCCTAGCTCTAAAAATATAAAGCCTAGACCGTTATATGCTTTGGCATAATTTGGTTGAAGTTCAATAGCTTTTTGATAATGTTTAATAGCTGCATCAATTTCCTGTTTATCCTGAAGTGCAACAGCTAAATTATTATGAGTTTGAGCATAATTAAGATTAACTTTTAATGACTCTTGATAATAAGCGATCGCCCGCTCTATTTCACCTGCTTGATAAGCACATAAACCCAAAAGTCCTAAAGCTCGAAAATTATGGGGCTGCTTTTGAATAATATTTTGACAAATATTTGCTGTTTCTTGAAAGTTTCCTGAGTTGTATTCTGCCAAAGCTTGTTTGATCTGAGGGGCGGTAAATGCGGTAAATTTTGTCTCCCTAATTTTTGGCATTTGCTCCGCAGAATAATCATGCACTAGGTATTTTTTTAAACTTTCCCCAACCTGTTCAAATACATTATCCCAATCTCCAATTTTTGTCTGTCTAAATAATCGCGCTGTCGGATACCAAGGACTATTATTTCTATCTAACATCCACCGCCAATCAGAATCAAAAGGTAATAAAATCCAGACTGGTTTACCTAATGCTCCTGCCAAATGTGCCACTGCTGTATCTATACTAATTACTAAATCTAATTGTTTTATTGCTGCTGCCGTATCAGCTAAATTCTTAAAAGATGAACCATTATTATATACTTGAGTTTGAGAGTTTAGCCATTCTAAATCTGCTGGCAATACTTCCTTTTGTAAAAGATAAAAATTAGTTTGATCTATACTGAGAATTTCCTGTAAATATTCAACTGGGCAAGAGCGTTTTTGACTGGTGTTAGCGTTACTACTTGTTTGCCAACATATGCCGATTTTGAGATTTTTTTCTGGAGCAGGTGGCATCTGAAAGTCAGTAGATTCAGGAACAGATAAATAAGGAATTTTAGCAGGTATAGTTTCTAAGGTAGTACCAAAAATTCTAGGTAGACTCATTAATGGAATTTGTAAATCAAAATCTGGTAATTTTTCACCTATAACAAATAATTCATCTATTCCTGAGACAGTCGTAAATAATAATTTCAACCCAGCTTGATTAAGTTCAACAATGACACGCCCTCCTAATTTTTTTACTAGAGGAATATAGCGAATAAATTGAATGGAATCTCCCAAACCTTGTTCAGTATAAACTAACAAAGTTTTGCCCTGAAAATTTGAGCCATCCCACAAAGTTTGAGAGAAATTACGAGAGCTAAAACCTTTCTTTTGCCAACGCCATTCATATTCATTAAATCCTTGAATAAAATTTCCTTGTTTCAGCAAGATACTTGCCAGACCAAAGTGAGCATTTGCATGATTTTTATCTAATTTAACAGCTTGTTGATAATATTTTTGAGATTCCACCAGTTTTCCTAGCTCTAAAAATATGTTGCCTAAACCGTTATATGGTTCAGCATAATTTGGCTTAAGTTCAAGGGCTTTTTGATAATATTCAATGGCAGCTTCAAGTTGAGATTCTGTAAGTTTTCCTAGCTCTAAAAATATGTTCCCTAAACCGTTATACGGTTCAGCATAATTTGGTTGAAGTTCAATAGCTTTTTGATAATGTTTAATGGCTGTTTCAAGTTGCTGGTTCTCCTTCAGTGCCAGACCCAAATTACTATGGATTTCGGCATTATTTTGATTCAGTTTCACAGCTTGATCAAAGTAGGCAAATGCTGCTTTTGCTTGCCCCTCTAAACCAGCAATAACCCCTAATAAATTCAGCAACTGCCAATTTTCTGTATCTCTTTCTAAGATTTGATGGCAGATTTTTTTCGCTAATTTTAAATTTCCTTTTTGATAATTATTTACTGCGGAGTTAAAAATATTTTCTAATGTCTGATTTTCCATAAATTTAGCCTACTTACAAAATTGTTAATTCAAATTAGTTAGAGTAGCGGAATTAAATTTTTAAATTTGTAGCTATTATTATAGTAGTCCTATTTTGGTTATGTAAAAAATAACGTTGAAAAACGCAACAGCTCTGAAAGACAATATACAAACAGAGTAACAGCTTCAGAGTTTTTATCTATTTTTTGAGTTTTTACAGCCTATTTAGAATTGCTATAGAGTCTTTCCAGATGGACAATTAATAATGTTGATTTAATCAACTATCTCCTGTCGTTAAGTTTTGCAGAATTACCCCATACCTAAGAACTATAATTTAAGACTTAAAACCTACTATACTTTTAAAATATGTGGCAATCTACTCAAGGCATTCCCAATATTCCTGATCTTACTCATCCCCAAGAATTAATTGAATTTGGCAATCACATTCTGAAACTATCTCTGATATTAATTATTCTCATTGGTTTCTTTGGTTTAAGTATAGCTATTATCAGTTTTACTATCCGTAATCAAAAATCAGAACCAAATATTTTGATTAATGAATTAGTGTCTCAATATTCAAGTTTACTGAAAAAGTTGCCACATCTAATTCTAGTTTTAATTTTGTTAGTGGGAGGATTTTTTCTCTGTTCAACTATCAGTAATCGTTATCATCATTGGGAACAAGCAAAAATTGCCAAAATTGCTGCGGGTGTGGCAGGAGAACGCCTCGAACAAATGGCTCCAAAAGTTCGTTATGTAGTAGAAGAACCATATACATATTATCAGTGGATTGATAATAAACAAGTTGAAGTTAAAAGTACGAGAAATGTCGATAAATATTTAAGAATAAATGCCTCAAACATTCAGGTAAATATTAACCAAGCTAAAGACGTTCAAAATCTTAAAGCTATTTATGTTGCAGATTTTTCCGCAGAATATCAAGTTACTAAATTTTTCTGTAATCCCCCCTGCCTTTGATGGTAACTTTTTGAGGGTTTTGGGCGTGATATCTAGCACTTTTTTCAACTCAAAAGAGGCTTGATACCAATTTTCAAAAAGAATGTTACGAATAGTAAGAACGATAAAAAGATTTTACAGGAGATGTCCCTTTGAAAAAAAAGATAATTTACGACCTAAAAAATCGTATTAAAGGCATTCCCATAGGACTCCTGACTTCTGACTCCTAAGAAATACTCTAGATATTTGTAGCAAACATTTATAAATTTGGTTTTAAACCTTAATTATTTGGTAAAAATTTTTTTTGTTCAAACACAATTATTGGTTGAAAATACTCAGTTTTTTCACCCTTAATATCATGTCCGAAGGCAATCGTTTGTGCAAACCAAAAGGTTATTTCAGTTATCAGTATCTCTACCTGTTTGCACAGCATTACGCAGGAAAGTCAGAGGCTTAAAATCTTGAACTTTATTTTTTTTATTCCCTTGAAAGGGGGAGGGTTCAGACCTTATTATTTGATGAATATCTACAGGAGATTTAAGTTTTTTTCTTGCTCAATACCCTTCCTCCTTCTTCCTTTATTAGTTGAAAATCATCAGTTTTTTTCACCCTTAATATCATGTCCGAAGGCAATTATTTGTGTAAACCCAAAGGTTATTTCAGTTATCAGTACCTCTACTTGTTTGCCCAGCATTCCGCAGGAAAGTCAGGGGTTTGAAATATTGAACTTTATTTTTTTTATCCCCATTTTTTTATCCCCTTGAAAGGGGGAGGCTTCAGACCTTATTCTTTGGTGAATATCTACAGGAAATTTAAGTTTTTTCTTGCTTAATAACCTTCCTCCCTCTTCCCTCTTCCCTCTTCCCTCTTCCTTCTTGCTTTAATTGATAACTAATGCCTGCATCTTTCATTCTTTTTAATGCTGCATAAATCCGCTCTTCTTCCACTGTTAATGCAATACGAAAAAACCCTTCTCCAGAAGCACCATATCCATTTCCAGGAGGCACGATAATGCCACATTTGTCTAACAATAAGTTAACAAATTCTTGAGACGTATAATTTTTGGGAACCGGAACCCATACATATAAACTTGCTAAATTAGGTTTAATCGGCCACCCTAAAGATTGTAAACCTTCTATTAGAATATCTCTTCGCTGTTGGTAAACAGCTACTAAACTTTGCAACTCTTCTTCAGTAGTAGAAAAAGCAGCGATCGCCGCTTTTTGAATTGCTTTAAATACTCCAGAATCTACATTAGATTTAACTTGACTTAATCCTTTTATTCCTAAACTATTTCCTACTACAAAACCAATTCGCCATCCTGTCATATTGTAAGACTTAGATAAACTATGAAATTCAATTGCTACATCTTTTGCACCAGGAATTTGTAATATACTAGGAGGTTTATAACCTTCATAAGCCATTTCAGAATAAGCATGGTCGTGACATAGTAATATGTCATAATGGCGACAAAAGTTTACTAATTCCTGAAAAAAATCTAAATTAGCTGTCGCACCAGTAGGATTATTAGGATAATTCACCCACAACAATTTTGCTTTTTGAGCCACTTCTTGAGGAATAGTCTTTAAATTTGGCAACCAATTTTCACTCTGAAGCTGCATTGGATAGGGTTGACCCTCCGCAAAAATTGTTGAGGTGCGATAAACTGGATAGCCAGGGTCAGGAATTATGGTATAATCCCCTGGGTTGACAAAAGCTAGGAAAGTATTGTGAATTGACTCTTTAGAACCTATTGAAGAAATTACTTCTGTTTCTGGGTTTAAATCTTCAATGGCAAACCGACGTTTCATCCAATCTGCTGCTGCTTGTCTATATTCCTTTATACCTTTGTAGGGCGGATAATGATGATTGGTAGAGTCTTGAATTGCCTCATGCATTGCCTGGATAATATGTTTTGGTGTGGGTCGATCTGGATCTCCTGCCCCCAAATTAATGATGTCAACTCCTCTTTCAACTAATTCATTCCGTTTACGGTCAATTTCAGCAAAGAGATAAGGTGGTATTCGTTCTAACCTTTTGGCAAGCTGCATGGTGATTTATATAGACTCCTGAACTAAGTTAATCTACAATAGCAAAGTGTATCTTATCAAATTAAACAGGAGTCAGGAGTTTTTCCAACTCAAAAGTAAAAATTTAAAAATGTTCAGATTTTTTTTATTCTTGTAGATTTAATTAAAATTATTATCTAACAAATTAGAATTTACTGAATAGACTATTCTTTACAACCAAATTTTTATTCTTTTAGATTAAAAAGCTTTTTCTGATGGAATGCTCCGCAAACTGTTTAGATTTCTACTGAAACCAAGAGAAAGATAATTTATAGCATAAGCAAGAAGGAATCAGGAAAAATCTTACGTTGTCTGAGTTTTAAGTTTTCGATTTTTCCCTCTCCTTTCCTTAGGACTGCTATAAAATATATTTCAACCCAAACTATTAGTTGAAAACTATTTACAAAATCCTCAAACAATTACAAATCAAAAATGATTGACTGTCAGATGTGCGTCTTACATTCTGGAGGGGCTGTGTGCGGAATTACTTCCGCACTTTATACGTAGGAAACCTCGCCAATTAGCACTCGCTTTTAAATGCATGACTTTTAACTTCCGGATAGCGACACTAGGATGTGGAGAGCAAGTGCTATGAAAAAGGTATGGAGGGAATAGTAAAGGAGGGAAAGCAGTATTCAATAGTAGCAAACACAAGGATATAAGTACTCAATCTGCCCGCTTTTTTTAATAAGAAAAAACCTCAATCTATAATTTACATATCAAATATAGCGTTTCTCAAGTTACTGAGGTACAGTTTTTTTTCTTCTTTTCTACTCCCTACTCCCTACTCCCTACTCCCTAAAAAAAATAAATTTTGTACCTCACGCTTCTTGGGAATTGCTTTGAAGAAGGAGACAGGAGACAGGAGACAGGAGACAGGAGACAGGAGGAAAATTACATGGGGATTCTCACCCCAAGTAATTTTGAACACCGTGTAGACGGTGGGGTATTAAACCCACAAAGAAAATGATAAAAATACTATAGTTATTAAATATATTGATAATTTTACCAAAAATTTAACTGTGAGTTATATTAAATCTCATTAATTAGCCATAATAAAAATTTTCTTCTTTATGAGAGATAATATTCTTCAAACTTCCCCTTGTTCTCTACTCCCTACTTCCTACTCTCTAAATTTTTTATTGTGCTTATTTAAAGAGACATAATATTAGAGGTTATTGAATTTGACTAAAGTTATACCAAATATGATTACTATAGACCAAGTATATTATGGAAAAAAGCTTGATAGAGATGGATTATAGTAGACTTTTGTCTGGTCTATCTCAACTGGATTTAGTGATGAAAAATTTTTATGAAAACTTATTAAGCTTAGAACTTGTGTTAATGATGTAGAGAAGATAGCATGAAAATAACAAATAAAGAATTAATCAACACTCAAAATCTCAACCTAATACACCTAACTTATGCTTCTTAAATTTATCTCCAACTACATAAAATAAATCTACTTCACAAAATCTAGATAAAATATCAAAATTATATATAAAATTCAGATTTATGCACCCTAACAAAAAATATAATCATAATTCAACTAACTCACTAGACTCAGATACAATCAACTAAATAATTATACCCATTAAAGCATTTATTTTTCAAAGACCAAGGCTATCTATCAAAGACTTACATAATATACCAAATACCAACAATTGATAGATGTTAGATATCAGTTAAACATCTGAAATTTTCAACCATAATAAAGTTAAAATGATTTGCAGTTTATATACTGGGAACAAGCTGGACTCTGCCTGCATCCATCTCCTCCATTAATAATTCTAATGCTTCATAATCTACATCAGAAATATAGCCAAGTCGTGTCAACTCTAAGTTGATTTGATTTTCGATTTCAGGAGTCAGTCTGCGAAAATAAAGAGCTTTAGATACAAGTTTCTGAATCATACATTTTGGTTCCATTGCTAATAGAAAAACCCTACATAATTAAATTCTCTGCTAAATGCTTACTCTTGTAGGTGATCTAATCCTAGACAAGAGAGTGATATGAATCATTTGGACTTGAAATTAGCAGTAACTTGTCATCTGTAAATCAGAATTTCACAGTAGTGGCGTGACACAGCTAAAATGGTGGATTAGATGGGGAGATGGGGAGATGGGGAGATGGGGAGATGGTAGATCAAGACACTAGAAACAAAAATCTATTACACAGTTTTAGGCGTGTCACGCCAGTAGTAAGTTTTTGGTGTTATCTTGAAATATGGGCATTGCTGATTTGAGGTACGATATCATGTCAGGATAAGAGCGCCAGTAAAAAACTTTCTCCTTCTACATACTTTTTCTTCTTCTTTCTTCCCTCCTGACTCCTGACTCCTGAGTTCTGACTCCTCAGTAATTAAGATTAATATCATACACGCGCTTCAGCAACGCCAAAATATGTATGTCCAAAAAATACAAGTTAGGTACGAATAGTGGCAGTAGCAGTAGAGAATTTACTAACATCCGAAATATTAAAACCTGCTCGTTACCTTGGTAATGAGTTGGGAACCTTCCATAAACCTTGGGACAATGCTCAAGTCCACTGGGTACTAACCTATCCAGAAGTTTATGAAGTAGGAGCTTCTAATTTAGGACATATAATTCTTTATAACATCTTAAACTCTCAACCAAGACAACTATGCGATCGCGCATATTTACCAGCTCCAGACTTAGCACAGAAATTACGAGCTACAGATACCCCACTATTTGCTGTAGAATCAAGGCGATCGCTCACTGACTTTGATATTCTAGGGTTTAGCCTCAGTTATGAATTAGGAGCTACAAATATTTTAGAAATGCTAAGTTTGGCAGGTATTCCCCTAACTTGGCAAGAACGAAAATTAACGTCCCACTCTTCTCAAACACAAGAAACCTATCCCTTAATTTTTGCAGGTGGTCAAACAGCAACTTCAAACCCAGAACCTTATGCAGACTTTTTTGACTTTATTGCTTTAGGAGATGGAGAAGAGTTACTGCCAGAAATTGGACTAATAGTTGAGCAAGGAAAAACTAATGGATTAACTAGAGAAGAATTACTGTTAGATTTAGCCCAAATTCCTGGGGTGTATGTGCCACAATTTTATGAAATGGCTAAAGATGGTTCTGTGTTCCCCATTCGTAAGGATGTGCCAGAAAAAATCTTGCGCCGAGTGGCCACTCCTATGCCAGCTTATTCTATAGGTTTAGTTCCTTATGTAGAAACAGTCCATGACCGACTGGTAATAGAAGTACGACGTGGATGCACCAGAGGATGTCGCTTTTGTCAACCAGGTATGTTGACTCGACCAGCAAGAGATGTAGACCCAGAAGAAATAATAGATACTATCGAAAAAGGTTTGAGAGTTACTGGACATAATGAGTTTTCTTTACTTTCCCTAAGTTGTTCTGATTATCTAGCATTACCAGCAGTGGGCACTGAAATTAGAAACCGCCTCAAAGATGAAAATATTTCCCTATCTCTACCAAGTCAAAGAGTTGATAGATTCGATGAAAATATTGCCAATATTATTGGTGGTACGAGGCAAAGTAGTCTGACTTTTGCACCAGAAGCAGGGACGCAAAGAATGCGGGACATTATTAATAAGGGATTGACAAATGAAGAACTTTTGCGAGGAGTCAAAACCGCTCATGAACAAGGTTGGGATAAGGTTAAGCTCTATTTTATGATTGGTTTACCTGGTGAAACTGATGCAGATGTGTTGGGTATTGCAGAAACAGTTAATTGGTTACAACAAGAGTGCAGAACTAAAGGTCGGAAGAAACTACAGGTGACTCTGACAATTTCCAACTTTACTCCAAAACCTCATACACCTTTTCAGTGGCATTCTGTCTCAGTAGCTGAATTTGAACGTAAGCAAGAATTACTGAAGGCAGAATTTAGAAGAATGAAAGGTGTAAAGGTAAATTATACCGATGTTCGTATCTCAGCAATGGAAGACTTTCTCGGTAGGGGCGATCGCCGTCTAGCATCCGTAATTCGCCGTGCTTGGGAACAAGGAGCAGGAATGGACTCTTGGTGGGAAAGTTTGGATAGAGCTTTTGCTGCATGGAGTGAAGCTATTGCAGAATCAGACTTGAGTTGGAAATATCGCCAAGTCGAAAATGGTGAGTGGAATGTATTTAAAAATACAGAAAATTCTACTGAAATTACTTCCGCTCAAAATTTATCATCTCTACTTGACCAACCTCTACCTTGGGGCCATATAGAGACTGGAATTGATAAAAATTGGCTCAAAGAAGATTTACACAAAGCTTTAGCAGCAATAACTGTTCCGGACTGCTTTTTCGCAACTTGTTCTCATTGTGGTGTATGTGGTCCAGATTTAGGTCATAATATTGTAGTCCCGCCTTTGCCTATTCCAGAATTTGATGGTCAATTTGTGCCAAACCAGAATAAGGTACAACGTCTAAGAGTGTGGTTAGGGAAGTTGGGAGAAATGGCTTTAGTTAGTCATTTAGATTTAGCTCGACTATTCGCTCGTGCAGTTCGTCGCAGTTCTATACCTATTGCTTTTTCAGGCGGATATCATCCAAGTCCACGAATTATTCCGGCTAGTGCTTTATCTCTTGGAACAACTAGCACAGGAGAAATTGTGGATTTTGAGTTGACAGAACCAATGGATGTGGTAACATTTCAAAATAAATTGGGAGCTGCTTTACCAACGGATATACCCATATATAAGGTTGAAGAAGTAGAGGTAAAGAGTCCTTCTGTATCTCAGATATTAGAGAAAGCAGAATATGTTTTGAAGGTCCGGAAAATAGCTGAATCTTCAGAAAATTTAACAGAAAATTTCTACAATCAAACAACTGAAGAAAAGCCAAATTGGCAAAAGTGGGTAGAGGTAATTAATAATAGTGAGTCAATTCTGTGGGAACAAACAACTAAGTCAGGCAAAGTAAAAGTTATTAACTTACGCGATCGCTTATTTGAGTTGGAGTATATAGAGTATTCAACCACTGATATTTTTTCTTTAGAAACGAAATGGGACGCTAAAATATATGGCATTCTTCGTTATGTAGGAAGTTATCAGAATGATGGAACTTTACTACGACCACAACATATAATTTATATGCTGGAACAAGTAAGCAAACAGGAGTTTGAATTACTGCATTCTCACCGGAAAAAGTTGTTTTTGAGGTGATATAAATTAAATAAGAATCTATAGTTAGGTTTTTGTTTTTTTTAGTGTCAGAATTGATAAAATTACTTTACAAAGGAGGAAAAAGGTAAGAAGGTATAAGTTGGAATAGAAATCCTACAAATAAATGATCGGGATTTAAATCAGGAAACCTTTACTCTCTTATCTTTCCTAAGCATTCAGCCGTCAGCTATTAATTTTGGGAAAGGTAAAAGCAACCTTTGAAATTGAGTTTGAATAAAAGTTGCTGCCAAAGTCCCTTTCCTGAACCTTAGAAGTAATTATTCATTACTAACTGCTGTTTGCATAGCATTCGGAAGGAAGTGCTGACTTACTAATAGCTGAATGCTTACTATCTTTCTAAACCTAAAAAACATTTTTTACCTTGATTCACTAATGAATTTAGTTCCGCTCTAATATAGAGTTTACAGCAAAAATATACCTGATTATTTATGCCTCTAGCAAAGCTGACTTAACGTATTTCTTTAGGTCGTAAAAAACGCTGTAATTTCATTCAAATTACAAAAATGTGAATCATAAGCAATACAATTTAGATTGATATAGAACCGATCAAAAAATGAATATTTGTAAAAAAATTGGATTATTTTGAGTGTGAATAATTGAAAATACAATAAGATATAAGTTGGTAGAAGTATTCAACTGGGTAAGGGTAAACTGAAGCTTAAACTACTCAACACCAGACCAAGCATTATCAAAAAAAAAGAGGCGTTAGTGAATTAGTGTATGATATTCATTTTAATTACTTAGGAGTCAGGATTCAGGAGTCAGGATTCAGTAGAAAGACAGGATTCAGGAGAAAGAAAAGTGCTTTTCGGTCAATCTAAGTAAAGACAATATCTAATCTTGCCATTCTAAAGAATTACTCTTAATTTACCTAAATTACTGATTTCATACCTCAAATCACAAACGCCAAAAAAGAAGTAAAATTCACCGAAAAAAACAAGCATTGCAGTTAATATCCAAGATTACAAATAACCTAAATAACACCAAAGGTGACTTAATCTATAGCGCCACATTTTTATTAAGCAATTGAGGGAATTGAATGCCAAAGCAAATAATTATTGCCGAGCAACATAGAATTGCTGCGGTATTTTCTGAAGACCAAATACAAGAACTTGTCGTTGCTACAGGTAGCCATCAAGTTAGTGATATATACCTAGGAGTAGTAGAAAATGTACTACCTGGGATAGATGCAGCATTTGTAAATATTGGAGACCCCGAACGCAACGGATTTATTCATGTTAGCGATTTAGGGCCATTAAGATTAAAGCGTTCTTCCGGTGCAATAACAGAACTACTTACACCCCAACAAAAAGTCCTAGTACAAGTGATGAAAGAACCCACTGGTACAAAAGGACCACGCTTAACAGGCAACATAACTCTACCAGGCCGCTATTTAGTCCTAATGCCTTATGGACGGGGTGTCAACCTATCCCGACGTATTCGTTCTGAAAACGAAAGAAATCGCCTCAGAGCATTAGCAATTTTAATCAAACCAGCAGGAATGGGACTATTAGTCCGTACTGAAGCAGAAGGGATGGAAGAAGAAGCAATTCTAGAAGATTTAGAACTATTGCAGAAACAGTGGGAAACAGTCCAAATGGAGGGCAACTCCAACAGAGCACCTGCACTACTAAATCGTGATAGTGACTTTATTCAACGAGTGCTGCGAGATATGTATAGCACAGATGTAAATCGGATTGTAGTGGACTCCAATGAGGCAGTGAAGCGAGTCAAAAAACACCTGCTTAACTGGAGCGGGGGCAAACCACTACAAGTTTTAATTGACTATCATAGCGATCGTATCCCGATTCTAGAATATTTCCGGGTTAATGCAGCCATTCGAGAAGCTCTTAGACCTAGAGTAGACTTGCCCTCTGGTGGTTACATTATTATCCAACCGACTGAAGCATTAACTGTGATAGATGTCAACTCCGGTTCCTTCACACGCTCCGCTACAGCTCGTGAAACAGTACTTTGGACAAATTGTGAAGCAGCTACAGAAATAGCCCGTCAGTTACGCCTGCGTAATATTGCTGGAGTCATTATTGTGGACTTTATTGATATGGACTCACGGCGAGACCAATTGCAAGTTCTTGAACACTTTAATCAAGTTCTCAAAGCTGATAAAGCAAGACCTCAAATAGCCCAATTATCAGAACTGGGGTTAGTTGAGTTGACTCGTAAACGCCAAGGTCAAAATGTATATGAACTTTTTGGTCACACTTGTCCTAGTTGTAATGGATTAGGACATTTAGTTCGTTTACCAGGCGAATCAGAAATTCCCATGGAGGAAGTTAATTTACCTGTAGTTAGTCGTACTCCAGAGGTAGAAGAAACTATCAGACCTGTACCTATTGCTCCTCCAACTTTAGTAACAGCAACTCAGACTCCTACTGGGGAAACTACACAGGGATATCAAGAAGTAGAGTCTACGAATAATTCCTCAGATTTAGAATTGTTAAATCACCCTAGTTATCAAGAATCTAACCGAAGGCGACGACGGAGACGAGTAGGGGTCGGTGAAACAATGCAAGATGAATCATTAGAATTGCAAGAAAGAGAAATGGGCACAGATATGGAATATCCTATGCTTTCAGAAGGATATCCACTAACAACACCTAATCGACGCCCGGGAAGAGAGATAATTAGACCTATTACTGAACCTCCAGAGATAGTGACAGTAGAAATGACACCTGATGAGCAAGATGTTTATGCTTTGATGGGTATTTCTCCAATAACACTTTTAGAGGAGGGAACGGTTAAAAATCCTAAATCAGTAATTATTTCTATTCAGGAACCTGGGGAGAATAGTGTTAGAGAAACAACAGAAAAAAAAGAAGATGTTGAGCTTGAGTCAGAAGTAGAGTACGAAGAGGAAGATAACGATGAAGAACCGCAATTAGAAGTAGAGGAGGTTGATTCATCAATGTCTTTAGAGTCAGAAGATCAAAGTGATTTTGATAGTGATGAGGAAAATGGTCAATACGAGGCAGAATTGAGTGATTCAGATGTCGATCTAAGTTCAGATAGCAATGACTCTGATGATTCAGGGCCAATTAGGCGTCGTCGTCGTCGTTCTTCGGCAGCTACAGAAGAATAAACAGAATTTATATTTATAGTAGGGAACAGGGAACAGTGTTCAACAATTAATAATTAATAATTAATTATTAATTATTACCTCTCCTTGAAAAGAAGAGGATTGACGCAAAAGGGAAAATTTTTTCTCCTTTAAATGAGAGGCTTTAAACCTTAATTATTCGGTAAAAGCTTTTCTCTGTCTCAAGTTCATCATCAATCTCTATCAAACACCAACTCGTTCCTTGCTATATCTATAAACCTCAGTTCTGTAATACCAATTTTAAAAAAAGTGCCACGCTTAAGTGACACTTCAGTTATTAAGTAATTAACATCTAATGAATAATTTTTTGATAATTATTAACCAGTTATTGTTAATTATTCTTATGTTTACCGATAAATTGTGGTCTAAAGCCTATCCTTTTAAGGGGATAAAAAAAAGAGAATATTCCTTATGTCAAGCCTCCTTATTCCAGAGGTACTGATAACTGATAACTGATAACTGAAAAGACTTCTCCCTTACTCCCCTACTCCCCTACTCAAGAATAAATGGTATATCCTGTTAATATAATTGAACCTATCACTGCTGGTGTGGACGAAGTAGGACGTGGAGCATTATTTGGACCTGTAGTGGCAGCAGCAGTAATTTTGCCAGAATTGGATGATTTGCCATCTCCTCTAGCTTCCCTTTATCAGGGGGGAGAAGTAACAGATAGTAAAAAATTAACAAAAAAGCGTCGTAGTCATTTGGCTAGTGAGATTCAAGCTATAGCTTTGGATTGTAAAATTGGTATAGCTTCCGTGCGCGAAATTGACCGTTTGAATATTTTACAAGCTTCTTTATTGGCTATGAAGCGAGCTGTCCTCAAGTTGAAATATAGGCCAAATTTGGTTTTGGTTGATGGGAATCAGCAAATTAAAGATTTATCTATACCTCAGAAGGTCATTGTTAAGGGAGATAGTAAGTGTTTAGCGATCGCTGCTGCAAGTATTGTGGCTAAAGTTTGGCGAGATACATTGATTATACGTTTAGCAAAAAAGTATCCTGTTTATGACTTGACTAATAACAAAGGTTATGGTACTCATAAGCACAAGCAAGGAATATTAAATTATGGGCTATCGCCTCAACACCGTCTCTCGTTTAGTCCTTGTCAGCTTTCCCTATTTACTGTTTAGTTCTAGAAATTATACACAACTAAAGCAAACACCAAGTCCACCAGCATTTTTCTGGATAGCATTTTTCTGGATAAATTTAATTTCACCTTCTTCAATGGCCTTTTGAATAGCTGTTGAGGTGATTTGGAACAGATTTACTAACTTCTGGCTCAAAACCTACTGGACTGACAAAGCTAGAATAGTGCATTAGCTGTTTTGATGTAACTCTTGTTCTGCAAAAGTTTAAGCATTTTTTTTTAGCAACATTTAAGGCGTGTCAATCCAGTAGTGGACTGTTTCATTTTAAATGTTGCAATAGCAAATTTTTAAGAGATAAGTTCCTCTAGCTAAAATGACAAATCTAATGCACTATTTTAGCTCAAACAGTCCATTAGGGTGCGTTAGACGTCTAAAATATAATCTGCGAAGAGTATTTTACAATCCGTCATAACGCACCATTTTAGATGTGTCAATCCACTACTGGAATTATTACTTTTAAAGAGTGCATTAGCTT
The DNA here is from genome assembly GCF_010672695.1 of Okeania sp. SIO1H4. Lineage (NCBI taxonomy): Bacteria > Bacillati > Cyanobacteriota > Cyanophyceae > Oscillatoriales > Microcoleaceae > Okeania > Okeania sp. SIO1H4. The sequence goes on along the minus strand of NZ_JAAHGB010000030.1, from coordinate 16,382 downwards.
TTTGAGTTTAATTTTTATTCTGGCAAAGTTTGAGCATTTTTTCCAAAGCAACATTTAAGAGTGGTCATTCCACTACTAATTTTGGTCTTGCTACATTGCCTGATGAAAAATAAATTGTTATCAAGATACAATAATCAAGGAGATAGATTCCTCAAAAATTTAAACAATAACGAACGACAGCAAATAGGAAAAAACCTATTTTAAGGGAATAGCAAATCAAAAAAATCAAGAAAAGATTAGATTTAAGACTATCACATGGTGGTGTTTATTAAGAGTAATAAAGTTGCTCGTTGCATACAAAAAGTAAAGAATAATCGAAAAAATTGGGCATTAAAAGGGGATAATGATTTTGAAAATCAGATTGCCCACGTCAATTTGTTACATAAAAAGTAGCACAAATATCAGTGTGTTATCGGTATTTATAGTCTATAAATCATCATAATTTAACTGAGACGAAAGCAAAATTTAATTGAATAAATCAAGCATAAATATTTGATGAAGTCAGATAATTAGGGTTTGCGCTCAAAAGTCTTATGGGTGAGGGTAGGAGACAGGAGACAGGAGACAGGAGACAGGAGAAAAGGGAATTTAGAGGAGGTAGCAGTAAGAATTGTCCTTTGATTTTTCTGCCTAACTATGCGCCTAAAATACGCTCCTTTTTGAGCATGAAGAGCTGAAAACCAGGCACTTTTTTCGACCCCAAAAAGGCGAAAACCTTTATCTGTAAATACTTTTAGATTTAATCAGCAAGCCCTAATTAGTCAGGGTCATTGCCTACTGACTAATGTACGTCGCCAATCCGACTGCTCCCCTAAATGACTACTGACTACTTACCATTTATACTAAGTTTTGAAGTGCGGAATGTAGGTTAAAAAATTTAGACAAAATAGATGGTAAAATCTGAATCAAAAAGTCTCAATAAAGTGATGGTTAAAATTCAAAAAAAATTGTAAATAGAGGTAAGTAAAGATACAATAAAAAGAATTATCAAAAAGCTGAATATGAAATGGAAAATAATTAAGATAGGAATAAGTAAGACTCCTAATGAATAGGAATAATCAGAAAGAATAACTTTGAAAAGTTGCTAAAGCAAAAGAATTAATTTCCTAAGATTAATGAAATTCAAGGCATCAGGGAAAAAGGGAAGATATGATTTAACGCAAAATAAATAAAGTGCGCCTATACTAAAAATTAGTATCAAGAAAAGAATGCAATGATTGGTCCTAGCTCTGATGGTTTATCTTATTCATTAGATAACAATCCTAATAACTTTATTGTACCCCTAAATTTACTGACTCCATACCCAGAAGGTCTAAAAGCTCTAGATGGTAATGATACAGTAATAGGCTCATCAAATCCTGAACTAATTAATGGTAATAAAGGCAACGACAACCTATTTGGTGGAGAGGGTTCTGATACTTTACGAGGAGGTAGAGATAATGATTTGATTTATGCTGACCAAGGTAGCGATCAAATTTTTGGAGATTTAGGCAACGATACAATTTATGGAGATTTAGGCAACGATACAATTTTTGGAGGTAAAGAAAATGATCTTTTATTAGGTGAAGATGGTAACGATCTAATTGCTGGAGATTTAGGAAGAGATACATTAATTGGAGGAGCAGGCAATGACACATTTGTGCTACGAGAACCTCAAAATAATAGTATAGATACGGCAGATATTATTGATGATTTTGATGCTAATTTTGACAGAATAAAAATACCAGAAAACTTAACAGAAAATGACATCTTATTAACGGCAGATTCTTTATCGGGGGATACATTAATTCAGGTTCAGACAAATGGTTTAATTTTAGCAAGAATTAAAGCAATATCTGACACACAACTTGTTGAAAGTCGCTTGATTTTTGATAATACTATAAGTATAAATGAAGTTCCACAAACAGCTAGTTCTATACAGTCAAGCTTGAACAGTACTTTTGGATATGGTTTAGTTGATGCCTCAGCAGCAGTGGCCAGTGCTACTGGAGCTGCCCCTTTTCCAGATATTCCAGATATCGGCGGAAATCAGTGGGGACTAGATTTAGTCAAAGCACCAGAAGTTTGGAATCAAGGTTTTCAGGGAGAAGGTATTGTGGTAGCTGTCATTGATAGTGGTGTAGATAGTACCCATCCTGAATTAACAGGCCAAATGTGGAGCAATAGCGGTGAAATTCCCAATAATGGTATTGACGATGATGACAATGGTTATATAGATGATACCTGGGGTTGGGATTTTGTAAGTAATGATAGTGACCCAATGGATGAAGAAAGTCATGGAACTCATATCGCAGGTACAATTGCTGCAAAGAGAGATGGAGTAGGAACAACTGGAGTAGCTCCAAATGCTAAAATTATGTCTCTCCGGGTACTAAATGATGAAGGGGTGGGTAAGGTTAGCGACGGAATATCAGCCATTCTCTATGCTGTTAACAATGGAGCAGATGTAATTAACTTTAGTTCTGGTGGGAGAAATTTAGTCCCCAGCGAACTCGATGCTATTCGTTATGCTGCTGATAGAGGTGTTGTATTTGTTTCTGCGGCAGGTAATGGTAGTTTAAGCAGTCCTGATTATCCAGCAAGATTAGCTAATGAATATGGAATTGCAGTTGGGTCAGTAGATCGAAATGCCCAATTTTCTTCTTTTTCTAATAAAGCTGGAGGTGAACTGGATTATGTTGTGGCCCCAGGAGGAGATGGTTTTCCTGAAGATGCAGGAGATATTTATGGACCTGTAGCTCCTTCAATAACAGGTAACTTATACAGTTTCTTTGCTGGTACTTCTATGGCAACACCCCATGTTGCAGGTGTAGCAGCTTTAATTAAACAGGCTAATCCTAGTTTATCTGCTGAGGCAATTGAGAATATAATTATTGAGACTGCTAATTCTACTACTGTTAGTGTTTAACCTATGCCAGATGTAGAATATCACACTATAGCACTACGCAAATAGGGCGCGGAGATTCTTCTATTTCCTATAGGTACTTTGATATTTTTGAGGGTAAAAATAGCTCAAACCCTTACAGGACAAAGGAAATACATCAATAGGCTCAAAATTCCTCTTTCGGTAGCATGACCGAGGAAAACCTAGATAGATCGACAAATAAGCTAATTTGACGTTAAATTCTTGCTACGTAAGTTTTTGAGGCTATTTTTCAGATATTTTTTACTACAGTCTCCCTATTCTCAACTCCCAACTCCCTGCTCCCTATTCCCTTTTCACTTAAATTTATTGTCCTAACCAAAAAACGTACTGCTATACTTTCATGTTGCAATAGATTCAACTTGAACTTTAACTACTGACTATTTATAATTGCCGATTGACTGGTGGTATAGGCTGATATTAACTAAGTAGGTATAGTAAATATCTAATATGAAATATGAAATATGAAATATAAAAAAGAATGATACGAATAATTTAACTGGTTAAAAAACTTTACCCAGAAATGTCGATTTGACTAAAAACAGAGTTTTACTCTAATAAATGATATGTAGGCTATTCCTCCTGACTACTGACTTATAACTTATGCCTCATGACTCTTTAAATAGTCTAAGTATAACACTGCGCGCAGGGAACAGGCAATAGGGAACACCTCATTTGGGGGAATAAAAAACTGGTCAGGTAAGACTTTGAGCTATTGGACACCTCCTGCAATTTGTAAATATGCCAGCGCACATTGCTATATTTGTAGCAAAAATTTTAGTATTTCATATAAATATGGGACTATCATAATCCTCATGGTTAATCTTGAGATTAATACAAATCAAATATTTGTATAAAATCTATCAATAGAGGCACCCAAGTATCCGAAGCGAGAGCCAAATAATTGTCCTGTTCCAAAATTAGTCATCTTTTTCGTAACTAAATTTGCCCTCTATTTCGCTATAAGCTTTATGATCAGGACTGTGTGTGGTGTGAAGTGAAGGAGTAAGATGACTGCCGATAGCCAATTCATCTCTGGCAAGGTAATTAGAGGGTTTACAGGACACGGTTTTCAACCTTTCCTCCCCAGAGATAGACAAAAAAGTCGATTTCTAGAGGGCCTAGAGGTAGGATGTTATAAACGATTATTTGATATCCTGTTTTCTCTGTCGGTTCTCATATTGTTTGCCCCTATTTACCTGTTTATAGCTTTACTAATTGTCTTTAGCTCACCAGGATCTGTTTTTTATGTTCAAGAAAGAGTGGGTAAAAATCGAAAGCTTTTCCGTTGTTTGAAGTTTAGAACTATGGTGAAAAATGCAGATGAGATGTTAGGAGAAATTATGGAAACATATCCTCATCTGCGCCAAGAATTTCAAGAAAGTTTTAAATTAAAACATGACCCTAGAATTACATGGATAGGTAAATTTCTCAGGGTAACGAGTTTAGATGAATTTCCCCAATTTTGGAATGTTTTGAAAGGTGATATGAGCGTTGTAGGGCCTAGACCATTAGTGGTTGAAGAACTACCAAAATATGGTCATCACATGGATAAAATTCTGACAATCAAACCGGGAATTACAGGTTTATGGCAAGTTTCTGGTCGCAATGATATTCCCTATCCTAAGAGAGTTCAAATTGACCTTTTTTATGTAAACTTCAGAAATTTTTGGATAGATATATGGATCATGTTTAAAACAGTTGGTATTGTTGTTTTCCCAAAAAATAATGGTGCTTACTAAGGCTTGTCATTGGCTTGTCATTAATGACTAAGTGATTTAAAATCAATTGAAGTTATTACGGGGTTAGAGGTTGATAGTATTTTTCCAACTATTATCTTTCTAACCTACTAACCAAAATTGATCAGCTTAAATAAAATCAGTTTTAGTTGCTTGAGAGAAATAGTGTTTTTCAAGGAGTAAAGTTGATAAATATTAACTCAAAATACTTGGTTATGAGAACAATTTTAGGTTAGTCTAGAAATCTGGGGATGGTAGAGAGTATAACCAAACTATATAAGCAAACAAAAAAATAAATATATATTTATTTTTTTGCACTGTAGCGATTGAGCTAATTATTATGGACATTCCCATGCCAATTTATTACCTTAGTAAATATTAACTCCAATGACTGAAAAGAAACGAGCACTAATTACTGGTATTACAGGTCAAGATGGTTCATACTTGAGCGAACTTTTGTTAGAGAAGGACTATGAAGTTCATGGTATTATTAGACGTAGTTCTAGCTTCAATACAGATAGGATAGACCATATATATGAAGATTCTCATAATCCTGATGCTAGATTATTTCTACATTATGGAGACTTAACTGATGGGACTACTCTACGTCGAATTCTGGAAGAAGTTAAACCAGTAGAAATATACAATTTAGGTGCCCAGTCCCATGTGAGGGTTAGCTTTGATTCTCCAGAATATACAGTAGATGCCGTGGGAATGGGCGCTCTACGTTTACTCGAAGCAATTCGAGACTATCAACAACGTACTGGAATTGAAGTTCGTTTTTATCAAGCTGGTTCTTCGGAAATGTTTGGCAAAGTCCAAGAAGTACCTCAGAAAGAAACTACACCTTTTTACCCCCGTAGTCCTTATTCTTGTGCTAAAGTTTATGCCCACTGGCAAACAATAAATTATCGAGAATCATACAATCTCTTTGCTTGTAATGGTATATTATTCAACCATGAAAGTCCTCGTCGAGGTGAGACTTTTGTAACTCGTAAAATTACTCGTGCTGTAGCTAGAATTGTAGCGGGTAAACAGAAGAAACTCTATCTTGGTAACTTGGATGCTAAACGAGATTGGGGATATGCAAAGGATTATGTTAGAGCTATGTGGATGATGCTACAACAGGAGGAACCAGATGATTATGTGATTGCTACAAATGAAACTCATTCTATTAAAGAATTTCTAGAAATAGCATTTACTTATGTAAATCTAAATTGGCAAGATTATGTAGAGTTTGACCCCCGTTATCTTCGTCCTGCGGAGGTTGATTTATTAATTGGTGATTGTACAAAAGCACAAGAAAAGTTAGGTTGGAAACCATCAGTTACATTTACAGAGTTGGTAAATTTAATGGTTGATTCTGATATTAAAGCTTTGGAAAAAACTACTACCATGAGCAATGGTTTTGATTAAAATTTTTTGGCTAAGTTATTAAGAGGATTTAACTCTTGAGGTAATCCTTAATTTTTTTGAGGTGATAGTGCTTTTATTGGTCTTTTGGCACTATCAAAATTAAATAAACTTGATGATGAAAAAGTAGCTAAAAAGAAAGAGAGAATTATCAGGTGTATCTAGATAATATAATGAGTAAAAGTAGAGAGTAATTCAAGAAAAAACATTTCTAGCACTAGAATAAGTATGAAGTAAAAAGCTGGCATCAATATAAGATGATATTTAGCTACAGTCCTAGTAGGAATTGATTGTTTTTAGATGCTACTATAGCAATCATAAATAGCTGTTTACTAATGCAGAATGTGAGAAGTTTAGTTAAACTAAAAATTAACAGTTAAGGTCTATGAGATTATGACTGTACAAATGCTGGATATAATTCCTAAATTTTTGGTAAAATTTAAATTGTCAAATTTTCTTCTATAGCACTATGCATATAGGACTTGGACATTGGTAAATCCTGTTTGCTTTTTTGCAGGCGGAAAGCTTTCCTAGGTCATGCTCCGCAAACGCTTTTAATGTTGCAGAGCAAAATGGTTTGACACGCTGCGCGACATGAATGGGTAGCATCCCCTAGGGAAGCATTTGGGCATCGAAAACTCTCTCAGATATTACCTTATAACTTTTGACTTGCACCGCTATATATCATCTCAGGAAAGCCAAAATTTCTTCTACACCCTAAAGCTGGAAAAATCTTGAGTAGCAATTAAATCCCAGTAATAGGAAATAAGAGATTTTTCTATCTCTAAGACCTATAGTATAACCGTATTTTTATTGGGCTGATTTTAATCCACAATACCTTAAAGCTAAAGTCTAATTAGTATCAATCTTGGAGGTTTTTAATGAGTAAATTAGAGTTAGAAAACAAGAGAATTTTGGTAACAGGTGGATCGGGTTTTCTTGGACGCCAAGTTATAGATCAACTTCATAAAGCAGGAGCTAATCCTGATAAGATTACTGTACCGCGATCGCGTGATTATGACCTTAGGACTCTGGAAGCTTGCCAAAAAGCTGTCCAAGAACAGGATATTATAATTCACCTTGCTGCTCATGTAGGGGGTATTGGTCTGAATAAGGAAAAACCTGGTGAGTTATTTTACGATAATTTGATGATGGGAGTGCAATTAATTGATTGTGCTTATAAAGCAAATGTAGAAAAATTTGTTTGTGTGGGTTCGATATGTGCTTATCCTAAATTTACTCCGGTTCCTTTTAAAGAAGAAGACCTTTGGAATGGTTATCCAGAAGAAACTAATGCTCCTTATGGTATTGCCAAGAAAGCTCTTTTAGTTCAACTGGATGCTTATCGTCAACAGTATGGTTTTAATGGTGTTTATCTGTTACCTGTTAACTTGTACGGACCTGAAGATAATTTCGATCCTAAGAGTTCCCATGTAATTCCTGCTTTAATTCGGAAAGTACATGAAGCTCAAGTTAGAGGAGATAAAAAATTGCCTGTTTGGGGTGATGGTAGTCCTAGTCGTGAATTTTTATACTCTACAGATGCTGCAAGAGCAATTGTTATGGCAACTCAATTTTACAATGAATCTGATCCTATTAATTTAGGAACTAATCATGAAGTAAAGATTCGTGATTTAGTAGAGTTAATTTGTGAATTAATGGATTTCAAGGGAGAATTAGTTTGGGAAACTGATAAACCTAATGGTCAACCTAGGCGATGTTTAGATACACAAAAAGCAAAAGAAAAGTTTGGTTTTGTTGCTAATGTAGATTTTAAGCAAGGACTGAAGAATACAATTGAATGGTATCGAGAAAATGCTGACTAAGTTTAAAGGATATAGATTTTATCTGTTATAATTAATTGATATAAGTATAGAGCTGGAAGAAAATTATCTTTCAGCTTTTATATAATTCAAAACTTTTCTGGATAAAATTTACCATAGAGTTATTCAAAATATCAGGAAGTGATGTTGTAATACCAATTCACTTAAAATAATGTCACCAATAGTTGGTAACTGATGAAGTCAAATAATAAACAGAAATTACTGTAGAGTAGAGGTTTTAAGTACCTAAAATATCACTTCTGACTTCTGACTTTAGTGAAACGGTATAAGCGATCAAGCATCGCTCGAAGCAAAATTAAATCTAGTTTATAGCTTGGTAGTTCTGCAGAGCGTAGTGGTATACAGCAAACAGAAATACCAGGTACGGCAGCAACAGACTCCCACTGCCGTGCCTCGTAACAAAAATTACCGGACAATGCACGACCATTACAATGCAGCACCACCTATAGCTTTTATCAGTTGGATGAGATAAAAAATTGAGATTTAGAGGACAAAAAATAGACAATAAATTTGGATATGTATAACTCAATAAAACACTGTTCTAAGCACTATAGTAAAATAGCATTTGTTGAATTATACTAAAACACATTTTTGAAAGTTTGATAGTTATGAAGCCATAGCATTTTGTAATTCAATAAAGTTATTTATAGCTTGATAAATTTTGATTATATAGGATTACATCAAAGCTAATTACTATCATAATCTATATGATACTCACTACAGAATAATTGTGAAAAATTAAATATAATCAAAAAAAATTATTCTGAAACAAACCATAATCTCTAGTAAATATCCCATTGCTGAATCAAGGTATGAAAATAAAAACTGAATAATCTCAAGTATTTGTCATTTAATAGTTTAGCGTTCGCGGTAGCTATGCAGAGCATTATCGCCAACAAATACAAATCATACCTACGCATCAGCAACACCATAAATATTACATTGAGTAAGTATAGTTGCATAATAAAAAATTTATAATAAAGCATTAGAAATAAGCTGAGAGAAATGGTCAATAAGAATCTCCTGGAAAAGATTAGTAAACTCCTAGCTCTTGCCAATTCACCTAATGAACATGAAGCTGCATTAGCGGCTGAGAAGGCAGCAGAATTATTAGCTCAACATAATTTATCTGTAGCAGATTTAGGAAAAGAAAAGGATGAAGATATTACTAAGGGTATTATTGATAGAACAGGTCGTTATGTTACCTGGAAAATGTGGATTTTAGCAGGAATTGCTAATGCTAATGGATGTCAAGCAATGCGTTCTACTTACAGTGGTGAAATGAGATTAGTAGGAACAGAAACTAATATTACAGTTTCTAAATCACTTTATGAATATTTAACTGCTGTAGTTGACAGTTTAGTAAAACAACATAGGGGTAAAGGAAGAACTTTTATTAATGCTTTTCGAGTTGGTTGTGCAACTAGATTAAGACAGAGATTAGAGCAAAGACGAAAATCCATGGAGGAAAAAGGTATTGCTAGTAGTGACGATCGAAATTCGGCATCTGCTATGGTTGTACGCTCAATGTTTGAAAAATATTCTTTAGCTATTCAAGTATATTTAAAGCAAGAAGGTGTAAAATGTAAAGTTCAGAAATCGACTGCCGTTAATAATGATTTAGGTTTTTCTTTTGGATATATTGCTGGGGAAAAAATAAATTTGAATTATTTAAATCACCATTTATACAAAGGCAAAAATCATCGAACAGTTAACTGTAAATAATTAACAATTAACAATTAATAATTAATAATTACCTCTCCTGAAAATGGATATGATTGGCGAACATGATTTTTTTGATTTATTTATTATTGAAATCGGAGTCTTTAAAACTTAATTATTTGGTAAGTAGTACATAACTATTAATCATTAGTTTTTTTTACATCTTAAAACTGTCTGATTTTAGGGGTTGGTTGCTCCGCTGAAGTTGAGATTAGATAATATCCTCAAAGAAAACGTTAAATAGGCTTGATATTAGACGACGTAAGTGTTAAAGTTTATGGAAGAATATTTTAAGTAGATGGAGAAGATGGCTAAAACAACAACAGAAAAATTAAATACTTCAGAACAATCAAATACTCCACTGACTGGTAAAGCATTGTTGAAGAAAGTCAAAGAACTCTCGCACAAGTCAAAGAAAGATACTGCTATTGCTTGCGGATATTATTCAAATACAAAAGATAAGCAGAAACGAGTAAATCTTGCTAAGTTCTACGATGCAGTTTTACAGGCAAAGGGGCTAAATTTAGATGATAACAATGTTAAAGATGGAAGAGGGCGTGCTGCTACTTACCGTGCTTGTGTTCATAGAAATGGACAGTTAGTAATAGGCGCTAACTATACACAAGAAATGGGATTAAAACCAGGGGATGAATTTATTATCCAGTTAGGACATAAACATATTCATCTTAGGCAGATTAATATAGAAGTAGAAAAAGAAGATGAAAATAATGAGGAAGAATAGATAAATTTTGTAGTAATCGTAATGGTCTCTAAAATCTGCGATTATCATCATCTAGGTATTCCAAAGTGCTGCAAAAAACTAGAGTCATCTACAGTATTTGAAACCTAGTTTTTGGCAGCAAATAGACTTTGAAAGACAAGTTGACAAATTTGAGTATTTTGATCTTCAAAAATACCTAAATATGGGTGAACCTATTTTTAACTTTGTCAGGTATAATTTTGATCGGTTTTAAGTAAGTTAAGAGCGATTAGAAACAACTGAATTGTCTTAGGATTGAAACTGTTATTTGCTCTCAGTTATAAGATAGTAATGATGAGATAATCTAATTAAATTAGGTGTACAATGCAAAAAAATTGAGTTTCTTTACATCTATTTAAAAGTTAAGTGGGTAAAAATAACAAAAATAGGGTTGAATTTACTTCGAGATTTAGGTGTAAATATCTGAAATAATCCCGATATGAAGTAGAGGCAATAGTGATCAACTATAGTATTACTTTGGAGAAATGTTACAAGTTACCTTAGATAAAATTGAATAATTATTAAAAATAATCATAAATATAGCAATCCTATTTAACTTGTAATATTTTGGTGGTAGGGGCGAATGGCCATTCGCCCCTACAGGATTCAGGAGTCAGGAGTCATAATTTTAAAAGTTTTCAGTTCAAATTAGCTATTATAAAAATTGTCACAACCAATTTAGGATTGCTATAGTATAAATATAATTATCTTAACGAGGTTGCAAATTATGGAATAATATTGCCAAAAATTAGTTTAGAGTTTGACTAAAAAAAACCTAATATTAATAATTCTAGCAATTCTCAAATTCAAAATCCAATTCAATCAAAAATCTAAAATCATTCGTCACTAGACATCTCTAGAAAAGAGGCAGTAGGCAGCTTTGCTGTAGGCAGTAGGGAACCCACCCCTCGCCCCTCCCCCTCCCAGGAGGGGAATAATTGATAATTTATGTGTGAGAATTGATTTTATTTTTGATTTTTGGAGATGTCTACTGTGCAACGCTTCTTAACCAATTAATAAAAATGGTTATAGTTATATTAAATATAGTTAAGCAAAATCTTATAATACTTCAAATTACTAAAAAAGCCTTCCAAACTAAAAATCTGTTTTGTAATTATTTAAACTCATAACAAAGATGACAATTATATTGAAATTGTAATATGAAATTACGGCGTTGGTGAATAAATGTATGATTTAACAATTCATCAGGAGCAATTCAGTAGATAGAAAGGAGTTTTTCGGAGACTAAATAGGAAGAAATAGGTATAATTTGCACTATTATTTTGGCTGAAAATTTACCTAAAGTAGGATTTCATACCTCAAATCAGCAACGTCAAAATTGCTTATAATTTGAATGAATATTTAAAAATCAGCAATAAAATAATTACGGTAAAAATTAATCAAAAAAATTATGTCCTTAACAGAACAAATTCTCTCGCAAATTCCGGGAAGTCCTTTACAAGGTCTGCGGAAAGCTGACCAGGTTTGGCAAAACCTTCGAGAAGACAATATTTCTATTCCTACTACTGTGAAAAAAGAAACTCAATTATTAAACACTTTAGACTGGGATGTAGTAATTTGTGGTGGAACTCTGGGTATACTTATTGGAGCAACCTTAGCAAAGAAAGGTTGGCGGGTAGCTCTGTTAGAACGAGGTATCCTCAAAGGGAGGAAACAAGAATGGAACATATCCCGCAAAGAACTAGAAACATTTATAGAATTAAATCTTCTCTCCTCAGAAGAATTAGAAACAGCGATCGCCACCGAATACAACCCCGCGCGAATTAGTTTTCCAGAGAGCGAAGACATTTGGGTAAAAGATGTTCTCAATATAGGTGTAGATCCAGTTTACCTCTTAGAAAGTCTAAAACAGGGTTTCCTTCAAGCAGGCGGTCAACTATTTGAAAACACAGCTTACGAAGCAGCAACTATTCATCCAGATGGGATCGACATTCAGGTTAATAATGGCCAATCATTCAAAGCTCGACTGCTCCTGGATGCAATGGGGCATTTTTCTCCTATTCTGAAACAAGCACGCCAAGGCAAAAAACCTGATGCTGTCTGTCTAGTAGTTGGTACTTGTGCCACTGGATACCCAAAAAACGATACAGGAGACATTTTTGCCTCATTCACTCCTATAAAAAACCAATGTCAATACTTTTGGGAAGCATTTCCTGCTAGAGATGGACGAACTACTTATCTATTTACCTACTTAGATGCTCACCCAGATAGAATTTCCCTAGAATCATTCTTTGAAGAATATCTCCGCTTATTGCCTGAATATCAAAAAGTGGAGCTTAGTCAACTTACATTCCAACGTGCCCTCTTTGGCTTTTTTCCCTGTTATCGTCAAAGTCCCCTGAAGACTCCCTGGAATCGTATTTTGCCAGTAGGCGATAGTAGTGGCAGTCAATCTCCTCTTAGTTTTGGCGGTTTTGGAGCTATGGTACGTCATTTGAAACGTCTAACCGGGGGTATTGATGAAGCTCTCCAAACGGACAACCTTTCTTCAAATGCTCTAGCACTTTTGCAACCTTATCAGCCTAGTATATCAGTCACTTGGTTGTTCCAACGTTCTATGAGTGTGGGGGTAGACCAAAAAGTTGAACCAAATCAAATTAATCAACTATTGGCAGGTGTATTTCAGGTAATGGATAGATTAGGGGAATTTGTACTTAAGCCTTTTCTGCAAGATGTGGTGCAGTTTCCTGCTTTAGCACAAACTTTATTTATGACTTCTTTAAAGCAACCAGGTTTAGTCATTAAAATTATTCCTCAAGTTGGCATCGGAAATTTATTAGATTGGATGAAACATTATTTGAATTTGGGAATTTTTAGTTTATTATCTCCTATAGGAGATAAATTGGGGTTTTTAGTGACAAAAATTCCTCTGGAGCAAAATTATTATTATCGCCGTTTGATTGAACAATGGCAATATGGTTCTGGTGGGGATTATAGTTGAAGTCAGAAGTTAGAGGCTAGAAGTTACCGAATTAAGTCTGAAATCAAAAATGAAATACTGAAAGAATCCGATAATTTATTCTAAATTCGGTTGCCATACCCCCCCTTAATCAATCAAAGAAAATTCAACCAATGATAATGAGTCAAGTTTCTAACTTCTTCTTTCATTTAACTCAGAACATTACGGAAGAAGGACGAGAGTTTGAAAGCCACGTCTTTTTAAGTAAGCATTCAGCCGTCAGCTATCAGCGATTTCTTTTAGTAGGTGATAAAAGTTTTATTAATTGAGCTAGAAAAATATGACTACAAAAGTCAGCTCCAAAGTCTATATTCATTTAAACCCCCTTTTTTTGTGCTCTAACTGACAGCTAATAGCTGTTTGCTTAATGCAACAAGACTCTCTCATATAGGAAAGTATTTAAATTAATATAGACTTTAAAGGTAAGAGAGCTAACTTTTTTAGTAAGAGAATTAAATATTGCTTTGATCATCAACTAAAAGCACTCTTCTGATAGCTGATTGCTGACGGCTGAATGCTTACCTTATGTACCACGGTTAACCGACTTATTAATTGTGGGATTTATAGCAATGTGCGCTGGCATATTTACAAATTACAAGAACTGTCCAATAGCTAAAAGTCTTGTATTATCGGTCTTTTATTCCCCCAGATGAGCTGTTGCCAGATGAGCTGTTGCCTGCGCACAGCGCTATATTTGGCTAGACAATGGTATTTTAAGTAGGGATACATCACGGGAAAACACGACTTAGAGAAGCAATTAAACTCAAATCATAATTATCAATTTCTTCATTCTCAAGCAGCACAGCAAACCTTGAGAGGAGTAACAGAGTCTTTTAAGTCCTACAAGGAGCTTTCCTACAAACACTATCTAGAAAAACTGAAAAATAAACCTCAACTTCCCAAATATCGAAAAAAGGGAGGACTAGGAGTTATAACTTATCCAAAACAAGCTTTGAGACTGAAAGGAAACCAGGTGAGAGTACCTCTGGGGAAAAAAGTTAAAGCTGCTTTTAAAATTGATAGTTTTTGGCTAAATTTTCCCAGCAATCTTGAGTTTAAAAAAATTCGAGAAATAAGGATTCTACCTCGTAATGGTTGCTTTTATGTTGAGTGGGTTTATCAGTTAGAGGTCGATTAACCTGAACTTGACAGGGATAAAGTTCTCGGTATTGACCACGGAGTTGGTAATTGGTTAACTTGGGTTAGCAATGTAGGAACAAGCTTGATTGTAGATGGCAAATATTTAAAATCAGTTAACCAGTGGTATCACAAACAAATAGCAACAATTAAAGATAACAAACCTCAAGGATTCTGGTCAAAAAAGTTAGCCAATATAACTGAAAAACGCAACAGAAAAATGCGCGATGCTGTGAATAAAGCGACCAGATTAGTTATAAATAACTGCTTAGAAAATGGTATTGGTAGGATTGTTTTTGGATGGAATAAGGGGCAAAAAAATGCTATTAACATTGGAGCCAAAAACAATCAAAAATTTGTGCAAATTCCCACAGCTAAACTCAAAGAACGAATTAGTAAGTTATGGGAATTGTACGGCATAGATTTTATTGCAACTGAAGAATCTTACACCTCGCAAGTAAGCTTTTTGGATGATGATTTCCTGCCAAACTACGGTGAAAAACCCGAGAGGTGGAAGCCGTCAGGAAAACGAGTACAGAGAGGTTTATATCAAACCAAAAACGGTTTGTCACTAAATGCTGATGTGAATGGAGCAGCTAATATTCTCAAAAAAGTAGCGACAACTTTGGAGTTTTCTCTCGAAGGAGTCAGTAGAGGTATGGCAATGTGCGCTGGCATATTTACAAATTATATCATGTCCGGTTGAATACTTATTATTAAGATAGTAGGGGAGCGGGGGAGTAGGGGAGTAGGGGAGTAGGGGAGTAGGGAAAATAGAAAGATTTATTGTTTCAGCACTCTTGATAAGTTTTTTCATCACTAATTATCCGGACATGATATTACAGGAAATGTCCAATAGCCAGAAGTCTTATATTATCGGTTTTTTATTCCCCCTGTTCCCTGTTCCCTGTTCCCTGTTCCCTGCGCACAGCGCTATAGTTTGATAATGCCTTTAAGAATCCAGTTTTGGATTGCTTAAGAATCTCCGTATCTTTAGAGCGGGGAGCATTGACTTAATCAATAAATAACGATATAATACCTTAAAAAGCACACCATTAGACAGGCGGCGCTCAATCTCCATGAAATCCATTAGAACCAAACTCAAATTAAATAATAAACAAAAAACTCTGATGGCACAACACGCTGGCTATTCGAGGTGGTGCTACAACTGGGGTTTAAGTTTATGGAATGCTGCATACACAGATGGTTACAAGCCAAACCCTCGTAAACTGAGAGAGGTTTTTACTAATCACACCAAACCCCTTTACCCCTGGATGAAAAACTTGTCGTCTAAAGTTTATCAATATGCTTTCATCAACTTAGGTGAAGCATTTAAGAGATTTTTTCAGGGATTGGGCAAACGCCCACGATTTAAGAAGAAAGGTAAATCTGATTCATTCACAATTGATAATTGTGGAAAACCCATAGAATTAAATGGATGGAGTCACAAATTACCTTTTATTGGTATGGTCAAAACTTATGAACCAATTGAAGCAACTACTCAAAAAATCACTATTAGTAGACAGGCAGGTGATTGGTACTTAAGTTTGAGCTATGAATTTACTCCTAGCCCAACCCCAACAACTACTGAAGTTGTAGGTGTGGATTTAGGTGTCAAAACATTAGCAACTTTAAGTGATGGAAAAGTATTTGAAAGCGTAAAGTCATATCGTAGGTTTGAAACCAAGCTTTCTAGACTGCAATATCTAAACCGCAATAAAATTATTGGCTCTGCTAATTAGACTTGTCGCTTTATAAGGTAAAGTAAAGTTAATAGGGTGTTTGAGATGGGACAATGTTAGATCTGAATCGGGTGCTAAAAGAAGACCGCCTCAGTGCGGGCATTGACTGGACTAAACCGTAA
>NZ_JAAHGB010000003.1:172414-307738 GCF_010672695.1 Okeania sp. SIO1H4 | reverse complement strand
TTCTTTCTAGTTCATCTATACTTAGGTGTTCTTGGATACTTAAGCGTCTTGGCATAATGGCGATCGCTCCTGGGAATTATTTTTCTCCTCTTCAATTATACACAAACGATGCTACCGGACATGATATTACTTCATTTTTTTTCAAAAGTCCAGGTACTAGATAATCATAGATTATGTCAAGCTGTTATTTACCCCAAGGAGGGGGTTGCTGCGATCGCGACTTTCATCCAACAAAGCTCTAACATAATATAAATGATGTGCCATATTATAAATCTGAAAAATTACATTTTTTAGACTTATTAGACATCTCCTCCAAAAGAGGCAGTAGGCAGCTTTGCTGTAGGGAACCCACCCCTCGCCCCTCCCCCTCCCAGGAGGGGAAAGAATTGATATATCTAGTGTGATAATTGATTTGATTTTTTATGATAGGAGATGTCTATTAGGTTAGTTTGCGATAATTGTCGTAGGAGTTAAACTGGTAATGTACCTGTGGAAAAATTAGGAGCGTTGTTAATATGGCATCTCATAAAATTCTTGTAGTTGATGATGACCAGGCAATCAGAATTTTAGTTCATCGTTTTTTAACTAACCAAGAATATCAAGTAGAGTCCGCAGAAGATGGTAAAACAGCTTTAATTTTATTTAAAGAATTTCAACCAGACTTAGTTGTTTTAGATATAAATCTACCAGATACTACTGGTTTTCAGCTTTGTCAGGAAATGCAGAGTTACAATGATGTGTTGGTACTGATGTTGAGCAGTCTATGTGATGAAGTAGCTAAAGTCCGAGCTTTTCAGTTAGGTGCTGATGATTATCTCACAAAACCATTTAGTTTAGTAGAACTGAATGCTCGTCTTAAAGCAATATTGAAACGTCAAAGGTTACTTTCTCCGATAAAATTAGAACGGCTTGTATTTGGGGATTTAGTAATAAATAATGTTGAAAAAGAAGTAAGATTTCAGCATAAAATTGTTTCTCTAACTAATCTACAATTTAATTTATTATTTTGTATGGCTAATCAACCAGGATATGTTTGGAGTCGCTCTGAATTGTGCGATAAAGTATTTAAGGGTGAAGATAGTCATTGGTTTGGCAGCGCAAAAGTTTGTGATGTGCATATTAGTCAGATTCGCAAGAAAATAAAAAGTTGTGGTTGTGATTTTGAATATATAAAAACTATTATTAAAGTTGGCTATAAGTTTGAAGCACCAGTATAAAGATGATTTTATACAGGAGTAACTAAATTCTTTATATTCTGCTTCCTTGTTAATATTCCATATCATAATTCTTAATGATTTTCATTAAAAAGGACTTTAATTATAATAAGCTGTTTTGCATCTCAACCATACATCCAATTTTTGTCAAAGGAAACAGGGAACAGCGGTGCGACCCCGCGGGGTGCGATAGACGCAAGCAGTCGGAACCCGGCGAGGTCTCCTCGCCATGGGAATGCTGACCAAGAGAGGGAATGCGCACTCCTGTGAGGGAATATAAAATCTATAATGATTTTTCGCTTACCTAACTTACAACCTACCGCTGCTTCATAAAACTGATACAAAGCGTCACATCGATGCGACAAATTGATGTTTACTTCCTGCTTCTGCTGAGGCCGTCGGCGGTTACTCATCCACAGGCATTAACGGTCAAGCCAACCGCATCTCTACACTCTATACTTACATTTAAGTCTTTGTCAATTAACATAACTAAAAAAGTCCTCAAACCCTTACTACGCCGTTTTAGCGTAGGAAGCGGGATTTCAGGATAGGTCTACGTCTATATAGTATAGACACCCCAGAAATGCTGAAGCAGGGATTAGTGCAGAAGATACAAAGCGTCACCCTCGTTACTACTTGCCTGTGAGAACTATCGTATTATGTCGATAAATTGCGCAAATTGTTAACTAAGTCGAAACTCTCCAAAATTCCCAATAACTGTGCTTCACTCAACTGGTCGATCCCCAACTTTTCGGCCTTCTGTAACTTAGAACCTGGATCTTTTCCTACCACAACAAAATCAGTCTTAGAACTCACCGTACTTGTCACCTTACCACCAGCAGTTTCAATCAAACTCTTTGCCTCATCCCGCTTCAAGGTTGGTAAAGTTCCCGTTAACACAAAAGTTTTGCCTGCTAAAAATGCACTTTGCTCTTTTGCCACATTGCCCGTATCTGTTCTTACATCCATCACCACTCCAGCATTACTCAGACGTTCTACCAACTTCTGATTAGCTGAAACCTGAAACCACTGTTCAACTGATTGAGCAATTTCTGGACCAATTCCATAGACTGCTTCGATATCTGTCGCCTTTGCCTGTGCCAACTGTCCTACATTGGAAAACTTCTGAGTTAATAACTCTGCATTTACGCTACCCACATGACGAATACCCAAACCATAAAGCACCCGTGGCCAAGATTTGCTTTTGGAACTAGCGATCGCATCCACCAATTTACTGGCCGACTTTTGTCCCATGCGTTCGAGGGAAGTCAAACTTTTGACAGTTAAATCATATAGATCGGCCACCGACTCAACTAAACCACTATTGACCATCTGCTGTACTAATTTTTCCCCCAAACCATGAATATCCAGAGCACCTCTAGATGCCCAATGTACCAAAGAACCCCGAAGAATAGCAGGACATGAAGAGTTGATACATCTCATTATTGCCTCATCGGTAGGTTTGACCGCAGGTTGACTGCATTCTGGACAGTGAGTAGGCATTTGAAATAGTTGAGCATTTGTGGGACGTAGTTCTGGCAAAACTCGTACTACTTCTGGAATAATTTCTCCTGCTTTGCGGACTATTGCAGTATCTCCAATATGTAGATTTAGTTCCGCCAGGCGATCGCTATTATGTAGAGACGCCCTTTGTACTGTTGTACCTGCTAACTGGACAGATTTTAATTCTGCCACAGGGGTAAGTGCCCCAGTACGGCCCACTTGAATTGTGACTGCTTCGACAATGGTCGGGACTTCTTCAGCAGGATATTTAAGAGCGATCGCCCACCGAGGAAATTTTTGAGTAAATCCTAATTTTTTTTGTAGTGGTAAAGAATTAAGTTTAACTACAACTCCATCGGTTAAATAGGGCAAATTTTTTCGTTCGGTATCCCAATATTTATAGTATTTTTGAATGTCATCTAAAGATGAGCAAATTTGACGATGAGGATTAACTTTAAAACCTAATTTTTGTAGTAATTCTAAATATTGCCATTGAGTAGAAAGTTGAGATAATTTTGAGTTAATTTCAGATTTTATATAAAGTGTATAAGCGAAAAAATCTAGTCGGCGTCGAGCAACTATTTTTGAATCTAATTGTCGCAAAGTACCTGCTGCTGAATTACGGGGATTAGCAAATAGTGGTTCTCCTATTTTTTCTCTTTCTGCGTTGATACTTTCAAATACATTAATTGATAAAAAAGCTTCACCTCGAACTTCTATTATTGAGGGTGGATTATCTATTTTTAGTTTTAAGGGAATACTTTTAATTGTTTTGACATTTTGAGTAATATCTTCTCCTGTAATTCCATCTCCACGAGTAGCTCCTCTGACTAACAAACCATTTTCATAAGTTAGAGCTAAAGCAGAACCGTCAATTTTTAGTTCACAAACATAATCTACCGTATCAGGATGGGGATCGATTTCTATTTGACGTTGCCAACGTTCTTGCCAATTTTTTAATTCCTCAATATTAAAAGCATTTTCCAGACTATAAAGAGGAATATTATGTTCAATTGATATAAATTTAGTTGCTGGTTTTTCTCCCACTCTTTGGGTAGGACTATCTGGAACAATTAATTGAGGATATTGGGTTTCTAATTCTTGTAATTCTCGAATTAGGCGGTCGTAAACAGTATCTTCCATAATAGGGTTATCAAGCACATAGTAAGCATAGCCAGCTTCTTGAAGTTTCTGCCTCAATTGTTGAGCATGCTGCTCTAATTCTGGTGTTAACTTTGCCATGTTTTTTTCTCCTTAGACCCAATATTTTGATCGTATTCTCAATACCGATATTTATTTGATTTTTTTTGTTATAGCAGAAGGAAAAAAGAAAAATCTTACGTTGTCTGAGTTTTAAGCTTTTGATATGTCCGCACCCTTTCCTTTGACTGCTATATACCAAGAGGAATAAACGAGTGCATAGAAGTGTTGCGGAAGTTCTCCCCCTACAATTAGTTGATACAAAAATTGATGTATAGTATTAATCCACAAGAAATGGTTTTACTCCTGAAAATCAAATAAGTAGAAGAACCTATATTGAGTTAAAAATTTATCTAACTTTGACGATATAATTCCTCTTTAGACATAAAGTAAAAGTGCTTTTTTACATCTTTAAATAAATCTCATCAATAAATTTAAAGTGTTTTAGCTCTTCAGTTTTGCTGCTTTAAAATAGCTATCAGATACAAGCTAAAAAGCATAATTAGGGTTTGCGCTCAAAAGTATTTTAGTAGGGGTAGGAGACAGGAGACAGGAGACAGGAGACAGGAGAAATGGATCGGGAGCGAGGAAGTAGGAGTAAGAATTGTAAGAATGATTTTTCTGCCCAACTATGCGCCTAAAATACTAACTTTTTGAGCGTTTTAGACTGAAACAGGCGCACTTTTTTCGTTCCCAAAAAGGCACTTGTCTTTATATGTCAATGCTTTTATATTTAATCAGCAAGCCCTAATTATCCAGTATTTTTACTATACAGCGCTTTTCATATTAATCAACCACATCGTCACAATCATGCGCCCTATAGGGAGGTTTCATGAACGTCCCGACTCTACTCCCTACTGTGGTCTACCGAAATTAAAACCGCTGTAAATGAGATATATTATAGGTTCTCAGTTTGTTTAGTTATAGCTGTATTCTTGATAGTAAAACGATCTTAAATAGGTCTATAAACTATTACTAGAAAATTCCCAAATCTACTAATAATTATTTATTTACTGTCAAACTTATAGCATTTTTTAAATAGATAGGCCACAGTTAGCAAAGTATTATCCTGCTCCGTGCTCCCTACTCCCTAAACCAAAATAATTTTGTAGTCTAGTTAAATAGAAAAGCGCTGTAATTGCAGTCTTGAGATGATTAACTCTAGTAAAAATTAGTGATTTTCATTTATCTGACTTTTTAAATGTTGGTCTACCAAAAAATTTACTTTTTTTGTTATACCATTTCTCCATGAAGTTGTACTTAAAAAAATATGATAAAATCAGTTTGATAAAGTATCAGCAACAATTATTAAGTGCATTATTACAAATAAATGGTATGAGAAATTAACTAACATCGCCAATACTTATCTAATCTTATGAGATGATTTTATTGTACTTTAAAATAAAATTATTTGTATTTAATAAATAGTTTCTTAGTCTGTTTTAATTCTACTGATTGGAAATGACTGTCTAGTTTACTGTAAATTTAACCTATATATAGAACATTAAATGAATGAGCAAAGGTCAATTTGAGCGAAAAAAAAGTTCTCAACCCTCCCCTTTTAAGCTATCCATTACCCACATCTTTAGTTAACATAAAACTTGATAAAATAGACAAGTTATGTGTAAGTCTTTTAGAGTCTTTTTCCAGAGAAAAGTATATTGAAAAATACATTTTTTTGAGAACTGTAGACAAGATTCTTATATCATATTCGGTTGAATACTTATAAATAAATGTTGTGAGTCCTCAGGAGTCAAGAGTCAGGATTCAGGAGGAAAAAAAGGAGAAAAAGAGGAAATATTGGAGAATAGTATTGATAATTTCAGTATTTCTTTGGTACCGTCAGTACTCTCAGTCCTTAAATTTTATTTATAACTGATTATCCAAACATAATATTACTCCCCACTCTCCCCACACTCCCCACAAAGTTTTCAGGAGTTTCGTATAAGGAATAGGATTTTAAGAGGGGATAAAAGCATTTTAAGAGGGGATAAAAAAGAAAATTATGCATCTTCTAGCTTCCCTATTGCAGCAGGTACTGTTAACTGTTAACTAATAACTCAATTAACATCTGGTTCTATTTAACAAATCTAATCTTTGGCCTAAAGCTTAATTCCAATGTCTTTTCAAAGGCTATAACTAAATTATGTATTGTGGTTATTTATTAAATCTTAGATTGGATTCTATACCAGTGACTTACCATCGTGCAAACTAACTCAAATCACATCTAATTTGAATTACATAAATTAATTATATTGATTGATAGTTTTTTTTGTGAAAATCATATTTTTTCTAGTTATAAATTCAAGCCTAAAATTTCACTAAATTTCTTTTTATTCACTGGTGTTGTTTTGGGAATATCTCCATTCGTGTAACTTTTATTCTTGGCATCTAGTAATTTTGTACCATTAGTTTTTTCCTTTGGTTCATGTTCTACCTGAAACACATTTGCGTAGAGATTAGCAATAATTTGTTTGCCACTTTGAGTCAATTCTAAATAATTAATAGCTGCCGGAATATAAGGATAAACCCCATCCCAATAAAATTTTGCATAGCTACGTCTTAGATCCGCTGGAGATTCATAACCCAAAACCTTATTAGTGCCAACTTCTTCAAATTCATAGAATAAAGCACCAATTTTCAGCAAATAATTAGGGTCGCTTAATTGACCGATTAAATCTGCTGCTCTTGATAATCCAGAAAAATTATTTCTATCTTGATGAGTTTCTGCCTTAGGAATAGGAAAACGAGTTAGTTCAATATTACGTTTAATTTGATCTGCATCAATTAGTCGATGACCACCAAAACGTTCATCTATTACTAATTTACCTCGATCCACATGATAAGGAGTAAGACTAGCTGAAGTAGCACCATCTGCCAAAGAAACCATTCCATCATTGATTCCTGTAGCATATAAACTTAACAATTCTTGGTCCTCTCGACAAACTCCTTTAACATAACCAATATCGTGGCACAATAATGAAATAATATAATGTAACCAATCTTCGGGAGACACCCCACCTTCACGAATGTGCTTACCCCGCAAAATTTCTTGCCCGACAAGAGTAACTAACATTGTATGTTCAACGTTGTGATATAAAGCATCACAATTAGCAATATTTTCTAGAGCCATATTTCCTGCCCAGGCAATAATTTCTGGATAGTTTGGCTTAAAACCACCATAAGTACGATGGTAACCTGCTTGTAACTCTTTTACGAAAGCATTTATTAATATTTCTGTTGCATTTAACATTATATTTATTTGCACTCCAGTATTAAGTATTATTCTAATAGCTCGATCTATGGTCATTAGCTATTAATTTGTCAATTCATAAATTCATGATTCACTAGCTTTTCTCATTACTTGCAAGTCTGAATACCAAAAAATAATTTTTTTAGCTTTGATTATTATTATCGACTTAGTTTAAAATTAGCAGAAATCTATAGCTTCGCCAAAATAATTTCTCAAATAAGGACATTGAAATTCATCAGAAATAGGAATAGACCTTTAGAAGAGTCCTTTAATCTTATAAAATAGGCAAACTTAATTGATTCAATAAGGGAGTAACTATTAGACATCTCCAGAAAAGTGGCAACAGGCAACAGCTCCGGAAAGCAACAGGGAGAAATAATTGATAATTTATGGATAAGAATTAATTTTATTTTTGATTTTTACCAGATGTCTATTAACAACACCTCAGACTGCTATATAATACTAAATTAAGTTTATAGAGTATCCTTTTATATAAATGGGGAGACAGGGTATAGGGAAGATGAGGAGAGGGTTAAATCTGATCATCTTTAATAATCAGATTTGGTATAAACTAGAATGAATCAGAAGACACAAGACAGGAGTAAGAATAAATTAGTGGGCAATCAAACTTAAGACCAGCAAATAAGTCATCATATTTGCTGAAGGTCTTAGATCCATAGGAATTAAAAATCACGACTCCTGACTAGTAAATCTCGCCAATCTGAAAGTATCCCAATATCCTCTTTTAAAAAATAACTTTAATTACGACCAGGTTTATTAGGCTCTGACAAAAATAACCAAGCAATTCTTTTAGGGTTGCAGATTATGGAATAATATTGCCAAAAATTAGTTTAAACTTTGACAGGACTTACGCAAGGACACTATATATAGTGTTAATCTTTAAGACTCTCTCTAGATTTGCGATCTAAACTCCGTTTCCCTAACAACATCGACTATTTGAAATCCAAACCAGTCAATATTCCTCAGACTACTATCTTACTTGATTATGGATACCACCCTGAAAAGATCATAGAGGAGTTAAAGAAAATTTATCTGGCAATTATGACTAAGATTAGGTTTAAACTATCGCCAAAACCATCAAAGTTAGAGAAAGAGAATCTGGGAAAAAAAGGGTTTGTTACTGTTCAATCCTGGTGGGTGATGGAAAGAACCAATTCCTGGATTGAGAGGTGTAAAAGCTTGACTAAAAATTTTGTTTGCGCAGCATTCCCCAGGAAAAGAACCCTGGAAAATGCTACTGCCAAGTAAATTATGTGTTTTATTCGACTAATGCTTCAGAGATTGGCGATCGCCTAAATTTTGAGAGATACGCTCAGGGGTTCTATAAAAGTGTGACCGGAGAATGGATAGTCACAACCTTTTGTGAGAGAAACTATATTGAAAAGTTTGATCGGGAAGCTCTGGGATGGTTGGGTTGAAAAGAAGATCAACTCAGAGATCAAACCAGTATGATGCGTCATTTGATCTTAGTGTTTGTTGCCTATACTTTCATTGTTTACCAACAATTAATAGCAAGCCACAGCAGATAATGATTATGGCAGCACTCCCATAACAGTTGATTTTGCAGATGGAGAAACAGAGAAAACAATTAATATCTCTATTGTTGATGACAGTGAGCAAGAGGATGACGAAACAATTAATCTAACTTTATCCTCCCCTACAGGAGGAGCCACCCTCGGCACTGAGGAGACAGCGGTGTTAACAGTTGTAGACAATGATGCTTCTTCTCCAGATAATGGTAATAGTGGTTCACCATTGCGTATAGAAGCAGAAGATATGACTCTAAGTGGCTACAAATCTGAATCCAGAAGTGTAGCTTCAGGTGATGCAGTAGTCTCTGTATCCAGAAAACACACACAAGGTAGTGCCACAACTCAGTTTACAGGAGATACAGGTACATACAATGTAGTAGTAGGTTACTATGATGAAAAAGATGGTCAATCTTCTGTTTCAGTAGAAATTGGTAATCAGACCATTGATTCCTCGGTATTTGACCAAGATTTGGGTAATAGCTCGGTGAGTAGTAAAAATTTTGTAGAGCGGACTATCGCTACAAGTCTACAGATTAATAATGGAGAAAACATCACCCTTAACGGTGAAAAAGAGGGAGGGGAGAGGGCAAGATTTGATTACATTGAATTTATCCCTGTTGCAGCGCCAGAGCCAGCACCAGCACCAGCACCAGAGCCAGCACCAGCACCAGCACCAGCACCAGAGCCAGCACCAGGAACATTATCCTTTAGCGACACCACTTACAGCATAAATGAAGATGGTACTACTCAAGGTGCCGTCATAGTTACTCGTAGCAGTGGCAGTGATGGAGCAGTCAGTGTGACAGTTACCCCCTCTAACGGTACAGCAACAGCAGATAATGATTATGACAGCACTCCCATAACAGTTGATTTTGCAGATGGAGAAACAGAGAAAACAATTAATATCTCTATTGTTGATGACAGTGAGCAAGAGAATGACGAAACAATTAATCTAACTTTATCCTCCCCTACAGGAGGAGCCACCCTCGGCACTGAGGAGACAGCGGTGTTAACAGTTGTAGACAATGATGCTTCTTCTCCAGATAATGGTTTAGGTGGAGATAATACTTTTAACGGTGGTCCTGGTGATGATAATTTCGTCAGTAGTTCTGGTAACAACAGCTACGATGGCGGTGAGGGTAAAGATACAGTCATCTATGCTAGCAACAAGACCAGTGGACTTATTGCTAGCATAGATGACTGGTGAAGTCAGCCGTAAGTTTGAAACTTGGTCTGAAGACTTTAAAATTTTACCTCTAGGCGACTCTAACACTAGCGGATATCCTAGTGATGCC
Organism: Okeania sp. SIO1H4; assembly: GCF_010672695.1. Lineage (NCBI taxonomy): Bacteria > Bacillati > Cyanobacteriota > Cyanophyceae > Oscillatoriales > Microcoleaceae > Okeania > Okeania sp. SIO1H4. The sequence continues at coordinate 297,720 of NZ_JAAHGB010000003.1, read as the reverse complement.
AGCAATGCTGGCTATCGTAACGAATTATGGAGGTCTTTAAATGGTGCTGGCTACAATATAGATTTTGTTGGTACAGCATACAGTGGTCCTTCTGATATTGATCAAGACCACGAAGGTCGTGGTAAATTCACTATTAATCAACTTACAGATAACGCCAGTAAAGCTCGAGGTAAAAATCACCCATCAGTGGCAAGATACACAAATATTGAAGATACCTTAGCCACTTATGATCCTGATATGGTTTTATTGATGGCAGGTACAAATGATATTAATAAAGGGGATAGTCCAGATACTGCTCTTGCAGACCTTGGTGATCTGGTAGATCGAATGAACACAGCACTACCAGAATCACAAATTTTAGTTGCATCTATTTTGCCAAACTTTAGTAACTCGGACAGAGAAGCGAGAACTGAGGAGTTTAACGAGCGAATACCTAGTGAAATAGTTGAACCCAGAAAATCTAGTGGACATAATGTACATTTCGTAGATATTTTTAATACACCTTTAGAGTCTAGTGACATCACTAAGGATGGTTATCATCTGACAGCTAGTGGTTACGATAAGATAGCTGAAGTTTGGGAAGATGCTATTATCAATACGGTTGTCGCTAAAGATACTTTAACAAATATTGAGAACTTGATTGCTTCTGATGGTGATGATGAACTTATAGGTGATAATTCTGCCAACCAACTTACAGGTGGTCTTGGTGATGACACCCTAACTGGTGGTGGTGGTAATGATGTATTTATCTATAGTCAAGGAGATGGAACTGACATTATTACAGACTTTGAAGTTAATAACGATAAACTTGGATTATCTAACGGTTTAACTTTCAGCGAATTAACGATTGAAAATGCAGGTACAAGCACTGAAGTTAAGGTCACCCTCACTAATGAAGTTTTAACTGTACTTGAAGGGGTAATAGCAAATGACATTACCTCCAGTGATTTCATAACAGTCTAATATCATGTTCGGATGATCACTTATAATAAAGCCAGAATCATTACAGTAGCAGTATTCAAACTTTATGGCCAAAAAGATGGCGTTCGCAAACTACCTTTATGTTCAAACGATCGCTTATAATTGAACAGCCCTAGTTTGAGGCCACCAATGGAAGCAAGTTAGTCCTTGTATTAAATCATGCTGTTTCATTAGTTGTTGACACCGAAAGACTAATAGTTCTTCAAGTTCATCTAAAGAAAGGGGAGAGCTATTGGCCACAACTTCATTAGTTAAAGGCCACAAACCTTCTGCTGGTTGTAGTTCTGGTGACTTGGCAGGTAAATAGATTAAATCCAAACCCTGTGGTATCTTCAAACTATGACTGGTATGCCAACCGGCTTTATCGATGACCAGTAGAACTCTTTTATTCTTTCCCAGACCATATTCAGTGGCAAAATCATCTAAAAACAGGACTTACGTAAGGACACTATATATAGTGTTAATCTTTAAGGCTCTCTCTAGATTTGCGATCTAAACTCCGTTTCCCTGGCTCTAGAAACAGTAGGAAAAACATTTTCCTGTCTAAAAATCATTATCATATGAAATCCGGTTATACAGTTATCTCACTTTCTACTTCCATTAAATACAGACATAAAATGCCGGAATATCCCAAGATTTTTCCCACTCTCATCCTGACTTTCTCACTACTTTCTCACTACTTTCTCCTGACTCCTGACTCCTGACTCCTGACTCCTGACTTATACGATAACTAATTATCCGGATACTGTATCACTTTATGTCTTAACCAATCTATACTATTACTATAAATATAAATATAAATATTATTCACAAAGAAGTTATTCGGTAAAGTTTTATGGTCACGGCAACACAAGAAGACCTTTTTAACGGTGTAATCGATCTGTTTAGTTTTTTTGGGCCTTCGATTATTGATGAATCAATGCCAGGAGGGGGTAACGATACCAATAGAGGTGGTAATGGCGATGGGAGTGGTAATAGCACAAGCACCGATGGAAGTGGGAGTTCTGGAAATCAATTCAATGAAATTCTCGGCACAGAAGAGGATGAGAGTATCAATGGTACAGCAGGAGCAGACCTCATTATGGGAATGGGAGGTCGAGATTCTATAGAAGGTAGAGGCGGAGGAGATAGAATTTTTGGAGAGGGAGATAATGATACTTTGCTCGGAGGTGAAGGTAATGATTCCCTACTAGGTGGTCAACAACAGGATTCTATTCTAGGGGGTGATGGTAGCGACACATTGTGGGGTGGTAGGAATAATGACTCTCTATTTGGTGAAGAAAATGAAGATACACTTTATGGTAATAAAGGGAATGACCGTCTTTTTGGAGGTTTAGAAGATGATAGCCTCTTGGGAGGTAAAGAAGATGATTCTCTAGATGGAGGTGAAGGTGATGATACTCTAGTCGGCGACCGCGACTCTGATACTTTAACTGGAGGAACAGGAGAAGATTTATTTGCTATTAGTGAAAATACAGGTGGTCTCAGTCCATCAGATGCAGATATTATTACAGACTACAACCCTGAAGAAGACGATCAAATTGGATTAATTAATGGTTTGGAGCGTAGTGACATAGAATTTGAGACAACAGTTGTAGGTGGAGAAAACGGTGTAGCTATTAGGTTGAGGGATGATGAAGAAGATTATCTGGCAATAGTGCTGAATGTTGTAGAAGGCGATCTTGACTTTACTATTATCTAATATCATGTCTCTTTAAATACCCACAATTGAAGAAGGAGACAGGAGACAGGAGACAGGAGACAGGAGGAAAATTACATGGGGATAGTCAACGACCTGCCGCTCCGCGTCTACGCTCCCCCAAGTAATGCGTGAACACCCCCGTTGACGGTGGGGTATTAAACCCACAAAGAAAATGATAACATTGATTAGGGAGTAGGGAGTAGGGAGTAGGGATTAGGGGGAAATTTGATAGATTCTCAAGATAATTGATGAAGATCATTAATATTTACGTCTAATTAATGAGACCTGATATAAAACCAAAGAATATAGCAATGAGCGCTGGTATATTTACAAATTGCAGGAGAGGCCAAATAGCTAAAAGTCTTATATTATCCACAATTTATTCCCCCTGTTGCCTTCCGGAGCTGTTGCCTGTTGCCTGCAGCGCTATAACGAAAAATTATGGGTGGAATAACAATATAATGGGCGTTGCTTAAATGTAATGATAATTAGACATCTCCTCCACCCATAGGGAGTAGGCAGTAGGGAGTAGGCAGTAGGGAACCCACCCGCGGGGCCCGACCGTGGAGGGGAAAGAATTGATAATTTCTTTGGGATATAGATATTGATTTTTTATTCTTGGAGATGTCTATTAGCTGAAGGTAAAATTGAAAAACTGGCATTGCACAGTGACAAATGATTTTAGATTTTTGATGAACAGGATTTTGGATTAATCAATTGCTAAAATGATTAATATTAGGTTTTTTACTCAAAGTCTAAACTAATTTTTGGCAATATCATTCCATAGTGTGCAAACCCATATAATGCAAGGCTTTCTCAATCTCAACAAACCATCTGGCATGACTTCCCATGACTGTGTAGCAAAAGTAAGAAAGTTACTAGGTCTCAAGCGTGTTGGCCATGGAGGAACTCTCGATCCTGCGGCTACTGGTGTCTTACCTATTGCCGTGGGAAAAGCAACTAGATTATTACAGTTTCTACGCTCAGAAAAAGCTTATTGTGGCACAGTCAAATTTGGTGTAATTACGACCACTGATGATTTAGAGGGAGAAATTGTTAAATCTACACTAGCGCCACAGTTAACATTGTCTGATATAGAAGCAGTGCTGCCAAATTTCTTAGGAAAAATTGAACAACTGCCTCCTAGTTACAGTGCAATACAGGTGGAAGGAAAGCGACTTTATGATTTAGCTCGTCAGGGAAAAACTGTTGAAATTCCTACTCGGGTTGTAGAAGTGTCTAGTTTAGAAGTTCTTGAATGGCGGAGTGGAGATTTTCCTGAGCTGGATTTAGCGATCGCTTGTGGTACTGGAACTTATATTCGGGCGATCGCTCGCGATCTAGGTGCTGTTTTAAATACTGGAGGGACTTTAGCTACTTTAACTCGAACAGAAAGTAGTGGCTTTTCTTTGAAAGATAGTCTTACCTTTGAGCAGATGGAAACTCAACTGCAACAAAAAACATTTAATCTATTATCACCAGAAGTAGCATTGGCACATTTACAAACAATAGTTTTAGTTATTGAGGATGCCAAAAGATGGTGTCAAGGTCAACATTTACCTTATCAACAAACATGGGAAATAGAAGATGAAAAAACTGAAAATCCTCTGCGAGTATACAATATTGAAGGTGTCTTTCTGGGTATTGGGCAGTTAATCAAATCCGAGGAAAATTTATTATTAGCACCTCAAGTTGTTATTTGTGAATAAGAAGGAAGAAGAAAGAAAGAATAAGGAAGAAGGAAGAAGGAAAAATCTGGCTTTGTCTGAGTTTTCAGTTTTTGATATGTCCGCGCCCTTTCCTGCGACTGCTATACCAATTTTTTTTAATTAGACCTCTTGCATAATATCATGTCCGCTGGGGCGCTTTTGTGTCAAACCAAAGATGAATATCTACAGGAAATTTACCTTGTTTCAAGCTTTTAAGCCTTCTTCCCTCTCTCCTAGATAACTAAAACCTTCCTCCTTCTTCCTTCTTCCTTCTTCCTTACCTTCACGCTGACAATACCGATGCTATCGGACATGACATAAATCATATCAAATCCATTTGATTGGACATAAAAAAAATCTCCAATCGTCATAACTACGCTAATCAAAGTGATTCTCTCAGCAGGGAAGAAGAGGAAGTTTTAAAGTGTAGAAAATTTTTTTTGTCACGCTATTATCCGGACATAATATTAGATCAAAAAATCACGAGTTTACCTAACTTATGCAATATAGCTAACTTATCTGAATTAAGAAAATTCCAAATTTCAATTTTTAAGATAAAAAGTCTGAAAATATTACTTTTATTGCCCGTCTTTATGTAGACATTACATTGGCGAATGAAATATCTCCAGACCCACATCAATACCACCTAATTATTCAATAATAATTCAAAGGATTGCCTTAAAGATTTAATATCTCCCACTCTTGCCACTAAAAGGTTTTCCTCCCCAGCATCTTTTAAGCGAGAATTCCAATACTGAATACTATCAGGATTATTCATCCAAAAATTAATCACTGTTTCGACAACTTTATCTACTCTCCAACCACGATCAGTAGAAACATTTTCAACAGATTTTATAAACACATCTAGAGAACATTCATGGTTTCCTAGATATTCTACAGTTAAGTTTTTTTCTACTTGCAGTTTTTGTTGGTGATTAAAAAAATGTAAGATTGGAGAAATACCTAAAAGTTCAAAAGTATACTGCATTTCTGTGTTTCCTCTCTAATTATTTTTGATATTATAACTATATTTTAGATACATTTAAGTTAGCAGTCTTTCAAGGCGAGTGCTAATTTTTTGACCTCTAATTAATTATTAATCAGATGCAAAATCTTGACTTTATTCTTTAATTTGTCCTCAAAATATAATGGCGTACTTTTAGCACTTATTATCAAAGATTGCTAATAGTTTATCTAGTTAAATTTTGTAGTTTTATCAACTTCTTATTTAGATAATACTAATTTGTCAAACCAGTTTTTGTCAAATTATTTACATTCAAGACAACATTTTATTTACATAACTTTACATTATCTGATTTTTACTTTTTTTATATCTACATTAGATTGTGTAGAAAATCTCTGAAAATTAGAGAAAAGAAAATACTGATAATAATGTCAGACTTGATGATCTATAATTAATTTAGATTTTGTTACGAATGTAGTAAGATTTTATGACTGTAACGATCAAACAAATATTCCTAATTTAATTCCCAGTTGCTTTATTCCTCAAAAATATTCTCACAGCTTAATTAAATAGAAATGCTATATTAATAAATTGTGATTTATTAATATTTAGAGTTTTGACATAGATAGCGACACAATTTTTTTACCACCCTGGGCCTTAGATATAATTTTGATTAAGTCCGGTCATATAATTACAACTACAGAAGTTAGAAAAAAGAAAGCATCTTTGATAATTACCTTAACCTCAGTCAACTTCTAATAACTTCTAACAACTAAATTTGAAGATAGAAGTGCCTCAAAGATGTAAGATCGAGATGAGAAAACCTAATTTTGATCAACTACTGTAGTTAACAAAGAGAGGAATTGCTTTGAGTCAGCATCCCAATGGTATACCAGCACACGGTGGCCATCTGATTAATCGGATTGCCACACCAGCAGAACGACAAGAGTTCATGGAAAAAGCTGAAAGCTTACCACGAGTACAACTAGATAAACGAGCACTTTCAGACTTAGTGATGATAGCTATAGGAGGCTTTAGTCCTCTAAATGGCTTTATGGAAGCGGCAGACTATGAAACCGTAGTTACTGATATGCGTCTTCAAAATGGTCTACCTTGGAGTATACCAGTCACTCTACCAGTCTCAGAAGAAGTAGCAGATTCAATCAAAGAAGGAAGTTGGGTGCGTCTTGATTCTCCCGATGGAGAATTTGTAGGAGTTTTAGAATTAACTCAAAAGTTTCGCTACAATAAAGCCCATGAAGCAATTAATGTTTATCGTACAGACGAAATCAAACATCCAGGAGTAAAAGTTCTCTATGATGCTGGCCCCGTTAACTTGGCCGGTCCAGTATGGTTATTAGAACGTCATCCTCACCCATTATTTCCCAAATATCAAATCGATCCAGCCGAGTCCAGAAAACTATTTCTAGAAAGGGATTGGAAGACAGTAGTAGGTTTCCAGACTCGTAACCCCATCCACCGTGCCCATGAATATATTCAAAAGTGTGCTTTAGAAACAGTAGATGGTTTATTTCTACATCCTTTAGTAGGTGCGACAAAATCCGATGACATTCCTGCTGATGTCCGGATGCGTTGCTACGAGATTATGTTTGAGAAATACTTTCCTCAAAACCGAGTAATTATGGCCATTAATCCCTCAGCCATGCGTTATGCTGGCCCAAGGGAAGCAATTTTTCATGCTTTAGTGCGGAAAAACTATGGTTGTACTCATTTCATCGTTGGTCGAGATCATGCCGGGGTAGGGGATTATTATGGTACTTATGATGCTCAATATATCTTTGATGAGTTTGAACCCGGAGAGTTAGATATTGTTCCAATGAAGTTTGAACACGCTTTCTACTGTACTCGTACTAAAGGTATGGCCACAAGTAAAACAAGTCCAAGTTTGCCAGAAGAACGAATTCATCTATCAGGAACAAAAGTACGAGAAATGTTACGTCGGGGTGAGTTACCACCACCAGAATTTTCACGACCAGAGGTGGCTCAAGAGTTGGCTAAAGCAATGAAAGCATCTAGCTGATATTAGCAGAAATTTTTCTGGTACACTCCTTAAAGTATGAAGCATGATTGTACCAGAATTTGGAGGTGGGTTGAAAAAGCTATACAAAAAGTAAGCTTTTCAACCTCCACTAAGAATTGGGTAAAGTTATCTATATTAAATTTGCTTTAACTGGATGGCTGCTTAGGAGCTGACCTGAAAGATGTAGTAAATTAAACTCGCAAGTGTTTAAAGTTTGCTATGATCAGCCCTATTGGTTAACTGCAGAATGCTTCAATTATGTAGAAAATTAATAATAATGTTGTGATAAAAAGTCCTGATTGACTCAGTTCAGGTGAGGAGTTTAAGGAAAAAGCATGGGATTAAAGCGGCGTGAATTTCTGCAAAGGGCTAGCTTGGCCCTGGGAGCATTGGGAATAAGTGAAGCATGGTGGTGGCGACTCCAAAGTCGTTACTCAACTGCTCTAGCTCAAACTACTGGACGTAAATTAGCACTTCTCATAGGTATTAACGAATATCCGGATGCAGCTCTATCTGGGTGTGTTACAGATGTGGAGATGCAACAGGAATTGCTAGTTCATAAGTTTGGTTTTTTACCTACTGATATTCTCACTCTCACAAATAAACAAGCAACTAGAGAAAATATAGAAACAGCTTTTATTGATCATCTCACTAATCAAGCTAGACCTGATGACCTAGTTCTCTTTCACTTTAGTGGTTATGGTAGTCGTGTCAGCAAAATGATAAATGAGAATGAACAAAATGAGTCCAGTTCCTCAAAATTAACATTTCAAAATACTCTAGTGCCAATAGACGCTGTATCACTTAACAATGAAGGTAGAGCAATAAATGACGTACTAGAAGAAACTCTATGGTTATTAGTGCAATCGCTTGATACAACAAAAGTAGTGACTGTACTAGACACGAGCTATGTATATCCCGGTCAAAGTTTGCAAGGTTTTCTCAGAGTTCGCTCTCGACCTAGTTCGACTACGGAGCAAATTAATAAAAAAGAGAAAGCAATGCAAACACTGCTACGCGATCGCCTCTCTTTAGAAAGAAGACAGCCAATTAATCAAAGCCAACTACCAGGATTGATCCTTAATGCTAGTAGAGATAGCCAATTTGCTACCGAAACTGATTGGAATGGTTTTAGCTCGGGTTTATTCACTTATGCTCTTACCCAAAATTTATGGCATACAACCCCTGCAACCAAACTACAAATTAGTTTTGCACAAAGCACTAGCTTCGTCGAACAACTAGCTGGAACTTATCAGCAACCGGAACTCAAAGAAGCAACACAACAAAGTATAGCTCAATTTACCAAAAAAGCTACCATAACTCCAGTAGCTACGCCTTATCAAAATCTCTTGACCTCCCTATCACCCCCTGCTAGTGGCGTAGTTAACTCAGTAGAAGATAACGGCAAAACAGCAACCCTTTGGCTAGGAGGACTGCCAATAAATGTTCTTGATGCAGTTACATATAATTCCCTATTCACAACTGTACCTTCTTCGGATTTAAACTCAAACAACTACCAATTTAAATTACAAATTCGCAGTCGGAGTGGTTTAAAAGCTAAAGCTTCTATAATTATTGAAACTAATAATTCACAAGAGTTGTCAGAGCAGGAAAAACAGAAGTTTGAAAATGGAGAAAATCTAAACAACCAAACACAAAAAAATACTCAAACATCTTCTCCTAATCCTCAACTTTTGGCAGGAGAAATGGTGCGAGAAAAAATTCGTATTTTGCCGAAACCTACTGAATTGACTATTGCTCTCGATCGGGAACTGTCAAGAATTGAGCGGGTAGATGCTACCAGTGGATTCTCCGCAGAGTCCCAAGTTACAGTAGTAAACAATATTCAAGCAGCAGATTATATATTTAGTCGAGTACCAGAAACAACTATTGCTCAAAGTCTCTCTGCTCCTCTACCTTCGATGTACCAAGGTCGTTATGCTCTATTTTCTCTAGGCGAGGTGCTTATACCCACTAGTGTAGGAGAAGGAGGGGAAGGAGGAGAAGCAGTAAAAGTAGCAGTACAAAGGTTAAGTTCCCAATTAAAAACTTTACTCGCAGCTAAAATACTACGCTTAACGAGAAATGAAAGTTCGACTCAAATTAAAGTCAGAGCCAATTTCGCTACTATTACTCCAGAAGCAAAGATAGTTATGCGTAGGGAAACTTTAGGGGTAAGTAATGAGGCGAAATTTAAAACGAACATAGAAGGTGTAGGCAGCTTTGGAGTTTCTGATGGATTACTCACATTACCAATTGGTAGTCGAATTCAATGTCGATCATATAATGACGGCGATCGCCCAGTCTATTTTATGTTATTCAGTTTAGACAGTAGTGGGCGCATTTTTGTTCTCGATCCTGCTGCATCTAATCAACCTCTCAATAATAATGAGTCTTCACAAACCGGGTTAGTTATTTCTCCAGAAGATAGCGTAAATATGCCTCCTGTGATTAGTAATTTTCCTAGAGATACAGAATCTTTTGGGTGGAAACTAATCGGTCCTAAAGGGTTGGCAGAAAGTCTAATTATCTGTAGCCATCAACCATTTAAGGAAACAATAGCTGCTCTTAATGGAGAGGTACGTCAAGCTAGAAACGATGGAGTAATTCAAGAAGTATTAAATCCTTTGAATGTAGCACAAGCAGTATTACGAGACTTACAAAGTGCTAGTCAATCAGCTGTTCAATCAAGTGGGTTATCAACTGATGATTATGCTCTAGATATTAATAGTTGGGCAACTATGAGCTTTTTGTGTAGGATCGTTTGAAAACAATACTTTCAATCGGATAATTTCAGGCATAGGGGTTTGAGTAACCTCTTTTTTTTATCTGTTTTTTCACTCTCGCAGCACACATAGTGTGATACCAATTTGATAACTGTTTGTTACAAATACAGTAACGGTACTTTGATATTTTTTACAGCGAAAATGCCTTCAAAGCTAGTAGGGTTCAACAATTAATAATTAATAATTACCTTTCCTTGAAAAGAAGAGGATTGACTAATCATGAAAATTTTTCTTTATTATCCTCTGAAAAGGGAAGGCGCATACCCATAATTTTTCGGTAAGGGAAATACGTTGCTCTGGCTAAAAATGGCTCTTTGCGTAGCATTCCGCAGGAAAACCTAGATATATCAGGAAAAAGGTTGGTTAAATGTAAAACCTTGACTATATAAGGGTTTGACGCTGTTATTAACATATTTTTTGCCAAAGTACCGGTAAGGAAGAAGGAAGAGAGAAGAAAATTTTCAAGAAGGAAAAGTAGATATTTCTCAAGTTTTTATATCATGTCCGGATAAGAGCGTGATCAAAAAACTTTTTTCTTCTTATCCTGTTCTTCTTCTTCCTTCTTCTTTATTCCCTCCTGATATCATGTCCGGTTGAATAATTAGACTTTGGTGGAAGGAAGGCAGAAAGCAGCTATGCTGGAGGCAGAAGGTTTTCTCCTATTATCACCTTAATTTTATACACGCTCCGATGCTACCGGAAATGATATGACTCCTGACTCCTGAGGACTGACTCCTCCGTCGTTATTTATTTTATAACTGTTCAACCGGACATGATATTACACCAACAGACATAATATTAATCAGTGATCGCTGATTGTATTCCGGTCTCTCACGGCCAGTTTTGCTGGCAATTTTCCAGACCACTTAACATATATTGGCATGAATGTCAAAATAAATTTTGTCGTATTAACACTCTTGATCGACTTCTGTAAAATTAGCTATACTGGCGAAGAATAAAATTTTAAGGAAACACAAGGAAACAACTGAATGGTTGCAACACCCGTCCAAATTAAACACGAAGTTAAAGACCAGTCCCTAGCTCCTCTAGGAAAACAAAGAATCGAGTGGGCAGGCCGAGAAATGCCTGTTCTACGCCAAATTCAAGAACGCTTCGCCAAAGAAAAGCCATTAAGCGGAATTAAATTAGCAGCTTGCTGTCATGTGACAACCGAAACTGCTCATTTAGCGATCGCTCTCAAAAATGCTGGTGCTGATGCTGTATTAATTGCCAGTAACCCTTTATCTACTCAAGATGATGTAGCTGCTAGTCTGGTAGTAGATTATGGTATTTCTGTGTTTGCCATGAAAGGAGAGGATGCAGAAACTTATCTGCGTCACGTTGAAATTGCTTTAGACCACAGACCTAATATTATTATTGATGATGGTAGCGACGTAGTAGCAACCATGGTCAAAGAGAGACAAAGTCAACTTAGCGACCTCATTGGTACTACAGAAGAAACTACTACAGGTATTGTTCGTCTAAAAGCAATGTTCAATGATGGGGTGTTGACTTTCCCTGCTATGAACGTTAACGATGCGGACACCAAACATTTCTTTGATAACCGTTACGGTACAGGTCAATCTACTTTAGATGGTATCATCCGTGCTACTAATGTTTTATTAGCTGGTAAAACTACTGTTGTTGTAGGTTACGGATGGTGTGGTAAAGGTGCAGCTCTCCGCGCTAGAGGTTTAGGTGCAAATGTAATTGTAACTGAAGTAGATCCAGTTCGCGCTATTGAAGCTATCATGGATGGTTTTAGGGTGATGCCAATGGCGGAAGCTGCTCCTATAGCGGATCTATTTATTACTGTTACTGGTAATAAGCACGTTATTCGTGGCGAACATTTCGATGTGATGAAGGATGGAGCGATCGTTTGTAACTCCGGTCACTTTGATATTGAAATTGACCTAGAAACTTTGGGTAAAAATGCTACTGATATCAAGACAGTTAGACCTTTCACTCAACAGTACACACTCAAGAATGGTAAGTCTGTAATTGTATTAGGTGAAGGTCGTTTAATTAACTTAGCTGCTGCTGAAGGTCATCCTAGTGCAGTTATGGATATGAGTTTTGCTAACCAAGCATTAGCTTGTGAATATTTAGTTACAAATAAAGGTAAATTAGAACCAGGTTTACACTCTATTCCTGTAGAAGTTGATAAAGAAATTGCTCGTTTGAAATTACAAGCAATGGGTATTGGTATTGATACTTTGACTCCAGAACAAATCGAGTATATGAATTCCTGGACTGTTGGTACCTAATTTATTTTTTAAGGAATAAGAATCTAGTTTAATCTAATTTACTATTCCTTTGTGATTTTTAGTTTTATTTTGCTTGAAATAACCCCGGTAGAATCTTGGTAAAATATCCATAATTTTATCTGGGTTTTTTATATTTGTAGAATGCTATTTTCTATATTAGAAGCTTGTAATATCATGTCCGGTTAAATAGTTATAAATAATAAGGGAGGAGTCATTTCAGTTATTAGTTATCAGTTATCAGTACCTCCTACTGTTTGCGCAGCATTCCGCAGGAAAGCAGGAGGCTTGAGATACGGAGTTCTCTTTCTCTTGGTCGATTAGATATGGCGAGGAGACCCGTTCTTACAGACCCGCTCCGAAGATCGCCATCTCTCGACCGCTTTTTCATCCCATTAAAAGGGCAGGCTTGAGACCTTATTTTTTGGTCATAACTCAGGACTCAGAACTCAGGAGGGAAGAAAGAATAAAGAGGAGGAAAAGGAGAAAGTTTTTTTGATCACTAATTATCCGGAGACGATATAATTAGTGATAAATAATAAGGGAGGAGTTAGAACTAAGGAGGGAAGAAAAGAGAATTTTAAGGTATAATATCAAATCAGTTTAATTCGGTATAAAAAAATGTTCCATCCTCAGCGCCATTGCCAAATCTTTCTTGAGATCCCCATCTTCCCACACTACCCACACTCTTTATTTAATTACACCAATACTATCGAATTTGATATAAGAAGGAGAAAGTTTTTTTATCTCTAATTATCCGAACATGATATAAGTCAATCTCTTATGGTTACTATCAAATCTTCTAATCATATATTCCTTGAAAGTTTTGTACTTTTAACTTAGTTCCATATTTAACTTTAAATAATATAAATTCGTGGCCAAATTATCTGTAGAATTACAACGATATTTTTTTGACGAAAAATGTGCTTCTAAAGTTACTTTGGGAGACATTATTGATTTAGCAGGAGAGAGAATTTTTGGCTTTTTATTCGTAATTTTGTCTCTACCTTCTGCTTTGCCTGTACCTGCTCCTGGTTATTCAATTCCATTTGGAATTTTATTACTTTTATTGGCAGTTCAACTAATAGTTGGTTCTAAAACTCCGTGGTTGCCTAAGAGTTGGTTAAATCATTCAATCTCTCTGGATAAAATACAAGGAATTTTGAAGTCTGGCATTCCTTGGTTACAGAAAATTGAGTTGATTTCTCGTCCTCGATTGAGTTATATTTGTACGAGTTTTGTTGGTAGAATTGTCATTGGTTGCGCGATCGCTGTGATGGCTATTTCGATGATGATTCCAATTCCGGGTACTAATACTTTACCGGCGATCGGGATTTTTGTTACTGGTTTTGGTTTGTTGGATGATGATGGTGTTATTAGTTTAGGTGGGTTGGTCCTTTGTGCAATGGGTGCGATTTTAAGTGGTCTAATTCTGCGTTTTGGTTATGAAGGTGTCAAGGGTGGAATTGAATTACTTAAAAATTCTTTGACTGGAGGTTAGGAAATTCAGTTCTCACTTATCAGTACCTCCGGCTAAATTAGAAGGCTTGACAGCTTATTTCATAATTAGTGCGGGCATCTTGCCCGCGAATATTATACCTGATATACCTGACTGATATGCAAAAATTCGCTGTTCGCTGTACCTTTGAAATAGATGAAAAAATTTTTCAGCAAGGGGTTGATTTTAAATAAATTTGTGCTACTATTTGTACAATGGAAAAGGTGCGAGCATATAGAATCTATGTCCAGTAGCATAATTATTACCTCATTGTACACCTAAGCACCTAATTTATAATTTCCATTGAAATATAGTATTTTAATTCAATGGTCTGAAAAGGATAAAACCTATCAGTGTTGTTTAAAGAGGACTCCCATTATAATCTTTGATTTAACGGTGAGATGAATTTAAACCAGCAATTAATTGAGCGGTAGCGAATCCTTTAATTGAGCTTGAGGTCGTTTTGGCAAACTTTTGCAGTAATCTTGAATTATTTCAGACATTGATACTTGCATAATTTCTGCATAATACTCTAGTCTTTCTTTTTCATCATCAGTTAATCTTACTACAAAAATTTTTTTCCTAACCATTGACTGTATATACAATTTGCGTTACAGTATTAGTATATTTAGAAATATAAAATATTGTCAAGTGATAGCTTTAACTTATCAGTACAAACTTAGACCAAATCAACAACAAGAAGCAGAAATTAATCAGATTCTTGATGTATCTAGAATTGTGTATAATTATGCTTTAAGAGAGCGTAAAGACTGGTTAAGTTCAAAAAAGTCACCAATCAATAGTTGTTCAATTATTTCGGAATATATTATACCTGCTGACACTCCTTATCCTAGTTATAATAATCAAGCAAAAAGTCTAACCATAGCTAAGAAAACTAATCCTAAATTAAAGTCAGTTAATGCTCAAGTATTACAACAAACTTTAAAGACTTTAGATCAAGCATTTTCTGAGATGAAAAGTTTGGGTAAAGGCTTTCCTAGATTTAAGAAAAAGTTAAGAAGCTTTGTTTTTCCTGCAATGCTTAAAAATTGTTTAGGTTATACTAAAGTTAAATTACCTCAACTTGGTTGGATTAAAATTAGAAAAAGTAGACCTTATCCCGAAGCTATGACAGCTAAACAAGCTAGGATAGTTAAAAAAGCTAGTGGTTATTATTTGATGATTACTTTTACTTCCTCAGAATCAGTGCCAGATAATCCAGTAGGTAAAGTCTCATTAGGTGTAGATGCAGGTATAGAAAATTTTGTAGCTACTTCCACAGGACAATTAATTAAATCTCCTAAGTTTTTGTTAAGTCAACTACGCGAGCTTAAATTGCTGCAACGAAGACTTAAGAAGAAAACAATTAGGTCAAATAATTGGTTCAAATATCAAAATAAAATAGCTAAACTACATGAAAAAATAGCTAATACTAGACGTGATTGGCATTTTAAATTAGCTCATCAACTTTGCAATTTAGCTGATAATATTTTTGTAGAAGATATTAACTTTAATTCTTGGTCTAGAGGTATTGTCAGGAAGCAATCTTTAGATAGTGGCATAGGTCAGTTTATTAACGAAATCTTACCTTTTGTTTGTTGGAAACGAGGTAAATATTATGCAAAAGTTGATAAAAATCATACTTCTCAAGAATGTCCTGGATGTGGTCAGAGACAGAAAAAGAAATTGTCTGAAAGAAGTCACAATTGCAGCAGTTGTGGTTATCAAATAAATCGTGATATTGCTGCTGCAAAAGTAATTAGAAATAGAGGACTAATAGCGGTAGGACATACCGTTAACCAAAATGCTTGTGGAGACGTTCTGGCGGGGGTGCAACTCAGCTTGTTTGATTTGTTACCTAGTTAAGAGTTTGAAACAAGAATCTCCCGTTATAATCTTTGATTTAACGGGGGAGTGTCAAATTGCTAGTTTACCTGAATGGGGGAAGTACGCTCAAACTTACGGTGAATCTTATGATGAAGCGCTAGAAAATGCGAAGGAAGTTTTGGAAGACTTAGTATCTGCTTATGAAGAAATGGGAAAACCCTCAGGGGGAGACAAGCACCTCAAAAATATTGTCCCACAATAGTTTCAAGGATTATACCTCTGTATAAAATCTGGATTTTTCCTCAATATTGAAGAAGGAGACAGGAGACAGGAGACAGGAGACAGGAGGAAAATTACATGGGGATTCTAACCCCAAGTAATTTTGAACACCCCCGTTGACGGTGGGGGATTAAACCCACAAAGAAAATGATAATGATCATCATTTTTAGAGAAGGGGTTGGCACGTTGAGCTTACCAATCCCTTCTCCCCCAATTCAAGTTGATTTTTATCTCAATTGTTGATGGTAGCCATCACTCACATTTTATGGTAGAAAAAGTCGATCCACTTACATAAATAGACCGACCAAATGCAATTTTTATCAGTGATACTCAAGTCCAAACTTTAAAAATTTTAGTTTGGTGATTAACGGTATAGAAAACTGTCAAAATAGAAAGGCATTTCTGGTTGTTTTCCTTTACCAATCACATATGAAAGTTGTCGAAAACATATACAAAGATTTTTAACATTATTTTCTTTGAGCCTTCCATTGTTTTGGTTTCCGATGATCATGATGATTATTAGTCGAGAATTTGTTGATGGTAGTCAATTAATTTTAACTATAGATAGAAGACAATGGAAAAATCATCATATCTTCGTGATGGCCACTATCTACAAAAAAAGAGCATTACCTATTTACTGGCAAGTTTTGCTCCAAAAAGGCTCTACTAATTTAGCGGAGCAAAAGGCACTTATTCAACCAGTTTTACGGTGATTAAAAAAATATAAACTGGTGGTTATTGGAAACCGGGAATTTTGCCAACGCAAAGCTCCGCGTAGAGTTATATCACTGGCTAAAAGTGAGAGCTAGAACTCCAAAAATTAATTTGATCTTCCGACAAAAAACAAAATACTACCTATAGAAAAAAAGGGAGGCATCATTAGCTTTCGCTGTTTTCGATGGCGTTCTCCATCTTGTACAATTAATAAGTTTTCTCCAAGTTGAGGTTTGAATATTTCATTAGGAGCAGCTGGGGCATCAAGAATTTTGTTTTTAGGATTAAATAACTCTTGAATATCCTGGGGATGACTGACAACTAAAGTCTCTAAATTGCCAAAGGAATTGGTAAAAAAAGTTCTCCATAATTTTGGGCACAATTATCCAAAAACTCTAATAGTTTTAGGGTTGATTGGATTTGTTGGATAAATTTAGGAGTTTTAAGTTTATCAATTTGTTTTATTGTTATACTGCTTCATCAAACTGATACAAAACGTCACAATAGGAGCTAATTCTTAAACAGGTACTAGCTGATTTTGATAACGCTTTCCCTTAACCACCATCCGAACCCCATCTGCTGGAGCCATCAACAAACCACGACGCACTGCTTTAACAGGCTTTTCATCTGCTAATGCCAACTCCCAACTAGATAGTATGGTTGCTAATACCAATTTCATCTCAAACAAGGCAAAAGCCTGACCAATACAGCGACGGTTGCCACCGCCAAAAGGCAAATATTCATAAGGGGAAAATTGACGTTCTAGAAAACGCTCTGGTTTAAACTGCTTCGGTTGAGGATATAAATCTTCCCGATGATGAGTTAAATAAATACAGGGACTCAGAAAAGTTCCTGGTTGAAACTGATAACCCATAATTTCTAGGGGTGACTTCACCTGTCGTTGAAGTGCTAATATCGCTACTGGATAAATTCGCAGAGTTTCTTTGCACACAGCATCCAAATAGGGCAATTTTAAAATTTCCATCGGATCTGGTTTATCTCCGAGTGCATGAAGTTCTTGCAGCAGTTTATCTCGAATTTCTGGTTGACGGTGAATCCAGTAAAATGCCCATGCTAAAGCTGTTGCAGTAGTTTCGTGACCAGCTACTAACAGAGTAATTAACTCATCGCGCAATTCTAAATCTGTCATAGGTTGTCCCTCTTCATCCCGCGCTGCCATCATCAAAGACAAAATATCGGTGCGAGATGGATCGGGATTTTCCCTACGTTCAGCAATTTCAGCATAGATTAGTTTATCAATGTCTCGCTCATTCTGCATCAACCACCCCCAAGGACTTAACGGACCCCAATCTTTTTGTAGTGCAGGGAAAAATAATAAGATAGATCTGAAGATAGATTCTCTTCCCTCAAATCTAGTAGTTAACAATTGGTCCATTTCTTGTAAGCGTTGACCTTCTTCTAAACCAAATACAGCTTTTAAAATTACTTGAAATGAGATTCTTTGAGTAGAGGAACGAATGGAAAAAGTTTTGTTTGTTATCCATTGAGATGTAACTTGCTGAATGATTTCACGAATGAGCTCGCCGTAAGCTAGCATCCTTTGGCCATGAAATGGTGGTGTTAAAAGTTTCCGTTGTCGTCTGTGAGGAGCGCCTGAAAGTGCTAGAAGAGATTGTTCTCCTAAAAAAATCAACCTTGTCCCATTTCCGCCAGCATCTAATTTTTCTGGATCGGTGGCAAAAATTTCTTGAATTCCTTGGGGGTTACTGATGATTACCATTGACTGTTTACTCTCACCTAATAAAACAGGAAGGGTAAAGATATCACCATATTGTCTAGCATTACTTTCCAAGAATTCCAAGGGTTTGACTATTCTTTGCAGTTTATTCAGGAATGACAGATTTTTTGGGCCTTTAGGGAGTTGGGATGTGACCATTTTTTTTTCTGAGTTTGATTGCTACTCTACTAATATACTCTATCTATATTAGGACTTACCCATAGACACTATATTGACTGAGAGCGAATACGATTTGCGTTCCACAAAGCTCCGCTTTACATGTTGCGGAGCAAAACGCCCCTACATACGGTGTTTTCAAGGTTATTCTGTGTAAGTCCTGTATAAATTAGGACTTACGCACCTGCAACGTATTGTCGTCCTAAGCGACCGATAGGGTTTGGGGAGTATTCCGGAACAGAAAGCAATCTCAAACCCTAGTTTTTTGTACCTCATGCGTAAGTCCTGTATATCTGTATTTACGATCGCATTTTTACTACATTCATTAGACTTCCCCGGAAAAGATGGATTAGAGGGAAATAATTTATGATTTATCTACGATAATTGATTTTATTTTTTATTATTGGAGATGTTTATTATGTAGCTTCTAGCAAAGCCAGATTCTTAACTCCAAAATACACTAGATTGGGACTTACGCAAATACGCTATATATTACCTTGGAATAAAATAGGTTGAAGAAGGAGACAGGAGACAGGAGACAGGAGACAGAAGGAAAATTACATGGGGATTCGCTCCCCCAAGTAATTTTGAACACCCCCGTTGACGGTGGGGTATTAAACCCACAAAGAAAATGATAAACTATCAGGAAAAGTTATCAAATCTGACAAAAGCTTCCCTTACAAATTTTTAACTCTATAGATGTACTAATTTGTCTAGATTAACCGTAAATCTTTTCAGATTTGCCCACCCGACATTTTTGATATTCTCTTACTGTATAATCAAGATAATTATACTTAAATATTATCAAAATTATGCTAGAGATACTTCACAATTTATCATCAGATAAAAAATCAAAATAAAATTTCCTAGATAATTGATATAAATCATCGCACAAATATCAAAAATTTTAACTCCCTCATGTCTGCTAAAGTCAAACTTACTATTATCCAAGGAAGTATGCTCGGCAAAGAATTTATCTTTGAAGAACGAACTACCTGTATTATCGGTCGTCATCGAGACTGTAGACCCAGACTACCTAGTGATGAACAACATCGTACAATTTCTCGTTATCATTGTCTACTTGATATTAATCCTCCAGATATACGAGTGCGTGATTTTGCTAGTAAAAATGGTACTTATGTTAATGGTAAAAAAATTGGGCAGCGTCAATCTGAGCATCTCTCTGAAACAACAACAAAAAATAATTTCCCTGAATATGAATTAAAATCAGGAGACCAAATTCAATTGGGAAATACTATTTTTCAGGTTAGTCTTGAAGAAGAAACAGAGATGCCTCCAGAAATGCTAGAACAACCAAAAACTTGGCAAGTAAAAACAGTTGAATTATCAACTTTACCACCAAGTTTAGGAGATTCTACCCTCACTACAATTCCTGGTTATACCACGCTTAATTTATTAGGGAAAGGCGGCTGTGGGGAAGTTTATTTAGCTAAAAATAATCAAACTCAAGAGTTAATAGCTTTAAAAACAATGTTGCCAGAAGTCACAAATAATCCTAATGCCATAAATCGTTTTTTAAGAGAAATAGAAAATACTAAAGCTTTAAATCATCCGAATGTTGTTAAATTGAAAGATTATTATTATTGTGAGCACCTATTTTTTTTTACTTTAGAATATTGTAATGGTGGTAGTATTTGGAACTTGATGCAAAGTCATGGTTATCAGTTATCTGTTGATGTGGCAGTGCCAATTATTCTACAGGCTTTAGATGGTTTAGAATATGCCCATAATGCAGAAATTCCTTATGTAAAAAAAGCAGATGGTAGTTTGAGTATGGGGCGAGGTTTAGTTCACCGCGATATTAAACCAGCTAATATTTTTCTGAGTAATAATGTAGATAATTCAACAGTAGTTAAAATAGCAGATTATGGGTTAGCAAAAGCTTTTGATTTAGCAGGTTTAAGTGGGCAGACAATTACAGGAAATAAAGGTGGTACTTTTCCATTTATGCCCAGACAACAAATGATTGATTTTAAATATGTAAAACCGGAAGTAGATGTTTGGGCAATGGCAGCAACTTTATACAATATGTTAACTGGTGTATATCCTCGTGATTTTGTTGGTAAAGACCCAATTTTAACTGTATTGCAAACTAAACCTGTGCCAATTAGACAAAGAAATCTTTCTATTCCTAGATCTTTAGCAGAGGTAATTGATTTAGCATTAATTGATGAACCAGAAATTTATTTTAAAACAGCTAAAGAATTTAAACAGGCATTATTAACTAGCTATCAGCATTTTCCGTAACGGAATGCTCCGCAAACAGCAGTCAGCTTTCAGGACGCTAAAAGCATTAATATTATGTCCGGTTGAATAGTTATAAATAATCAGGGAGGAGTTAGGAGTCAGGAGGGAAGAAGAGGTGGTTTTAAGGTATAAGAAGGAGAGAGTTTTTTTTCACTAATTGTCCGGACATGATATGACTAGCGATCGCTATTTTCCGTACCGGAATGCTCCGCAAACAGCACTCAGCTTTCGGCACGTTCCAACTTCGGTCATTCTTCCTTGTTCCTTCTGCTATATACCAAATCCATCTACAACAAAGTACTTTTGACAAAACTCTAATAACTTTACAGCACTTTTGCCGGTCTCTGAACTACGTCGTCACAACCAAAATCCCTTAGGGACATTAACGGCAGCTTTGCCTGATCAATGGCCATTAGCTACGCACAACTACGTTAACGCCCCTACTGTAGTCTACCGAAATGAAATTAATTTAATTAGGACTTGCTGATTAAATCTAAAAGCATTGACAGATAAAGACAAGTGCCTTTTTGGGGTCGAAAAAAGTGCAAATTTTTCAGCCCTTCATGCTCATGCATGGAGCGTATTTTAGGCTCATAGTTGGGCAGAAAAATCATTTTTACAATTTTTACTCCTACCTCCTCGCTCATCCCCCGTTCCTCCTGTCTTCCCCTCCACCGGAGGGGTTAGGGGTGGGTTGTCTCCTACCCCTACTAAAAGACTTTATTCAGCAAACCCTAATTAGTTTGAAGATTTTTTCCAAGGTGATTGATAATATACTTGAGAACCTTTGTCTGAGACAAAATGACAAGTCAAATAAGAGTTGATAAAACTCTTCCATACAGGTTCGCTTGAATACCGATAATATTCACCCAAAATAGGTTTTATTGCCTCCGTAGCTGTCTTTAAATGATAGTGTGGCATATTCAGAAAAATGTGATGAGCTACATGAGTACCAATATCGTGATGAATAGAATTGATAAAACCATAGTCGCGGTCAATGCTAGACAATGCACCTTTAAGGAAATACCAGTCGTCTCCACGATACCAGGGAATATCTGCTTCAGTGTGGTGTAAGTAGGTGACTAAATCTAGCCAGACGACGAATATTACATAAGGAACTAAGTAATATTTTACTAAAAATACCCAACCAAACTGGTAGGTGAGCCATCCAAGAACACCTACCATTAACATCCAGAGTGCTGAACTTGTTAAAACATCCCACTTTTCAGAAGGACGAAATAATGGACTGTTGGGCAGAAAGTGGGAGCCAGCACGATTTGGCGATCGCCTAAATAAATAGAGTGGATAAGCTAATAATGGCAGGTAAAAGCGAAATAGCTTTTCATACCAAGGCATCATATTATACTTACTTTCAGAAACAGGATACCAACTTTCATCAGTATCAAGATTTCCAGTATTGGCATGGTGAGTTCTATGACTAATGCGCCAACCGTGGTAAGGCACGAGAATGGGAGTGTGAGACAAATGCCCAATGAGGTTATTAAACCATTTATATTTGGAGAAAGAGCCATGACCGCAGTCGTGTCCCACTACAAATAAAGCCCAAAACATAGTTCCTTGCATTAACCAGAAGATGGGAAAAAAGAACCATGAATCCAGATTATAGGCGATTGCATACAGACCAGCAATAATGCCAATATCAAGAAAAAAGTAGCTCAGAGACTTCCAGAGAGAAGGCTCAAAACAGTGTGGAGGAATAGCTGCTTTCACTTCTTGAAGAGTAAAAGGTAACTCTATTTTTGAGGGAGTTAAGTTTGTCTTAGTTGCTTGATCGAGAACAGTGTTTGATTGCACTAAATTTTCAACTTTGTGTAATATGTCTGATATTTCATCCTCACAAGTCACATTTTGCAGATTTAGCTTCCATCAACTACCCCTAACTCTTCTGAACTAACAGAGAGAAAAGGGGTATAAATTTATGGAACTTTCACTGCATTAGGACGAATCTCATCAGCTATAGAACAAAAGCTAGTGAGAGATGAAACGACCATTATTATATATTATCTAGGGGTAATTTTTGACAAAAATTTTATATTTCTAGTGCAGGATGGCAGATTATTAAGATAGTAGGGGAGCGGGGGGTTCTTGAGGACACGGAGAGGGGGAGACAGGGAGACGCGGAGATAGAGTGTCACCGACACGCCGTGTCCCCGTGTCCGGTGTGTCTCCGTTTCCTCATAGGGAGTAGGGGAGTAGGGAAAATAGAAAGATTTACTGTTGAAGCACTCATGATAAGTTTTTTCCAGAGCGCTCTTATCTGCACATGATATAACCAGTTACAAAATCCTAAAAGCCTTAACAATCAAGACTTTCAAGACTTTCAAGACTTTCAAAAAATTTTATTTTTAATTTTTTATTTACCAAAAAATTGTGGTTTAAAGCCTCCCCTTTTAAGGGGATAATAAATAAAAATTGCCCTTTGAATCAATCCTCTCCTTGAAAAGAAGAGGTAATTCTAAATTCTTAATTCTAAATTCTAAATTATTGAAGCGTAGCGGCACTAGGCTAAAAATAGCTTGTAGGCTGGGTTTTGGCTTTCATCCCAATAGCGATAACCAAAATTATGGACAAAACTTTGCCATTCGGCCATCTCATCAGGAGGGACTTGCATTCCGACCACAATGCGTCCATAATCTGACCCATTATTACGGTAGTGGAAAAGACTAATATTCCAGTTGGGACTCATGGAGGCGACAAATTTCATTAATGCTCCTGGCCGTTCGGGGAACTCAAAACGGTAAAGTAATTCGTGGTGGGCGAGGGGAGAACGACCCCCAACCAAATGGCGCAGGTGTAGTTTTGTCAGTTCGTCGTCAGTTAAGTCTAGGGTTTTCAAGCCTTGATTTTCAAAAGTTTCTACTATTTTGGCTGCATCAGCGCGGTTTTCTATTTGTACTCCTACAAAAATGTGTGCTTCTTTTTCCTCAGCAATGCGATAGTTGAACTCAGTAATATTACGTTTGCCCAGACAGTCACAAAATCTACGGAGACTACCTGGAGTTTCGGGAATAGTAACGGCAAATATGGCTTCGCGACGTTCCCCAAATTCTGCTCTTTCAGCCACAAAACGGAGGCGGTCAAAATTCATATTGGCACCACAGGCAACGGCGATCAGGGTTTCATCTTGAATTTTTTCTCGCTCAACATAAGCTTTTGCACCAGCGATCGCCAATGCGCCAGCAGGTTCGACAATGGAGCGAGTATCTTCAAATACATCTTTGATAGCTGCACAAGTATCATCTGTTTCGACGAGAATAATATCATCTACATATTGCTGACATAGACGAAGTGTTTCTTCTCCTACTTCTCGCACTGCAACACCATCGGCAAATAATCCTACTTGAGGTAAGCGGACTCGGTGTCCAGCTTTGAGAGACTGCGACATAGCATCAGCATCAGCAGGTTCAACGCCAATAATTTTGATTTCCGGACGCAACCGTTTAACATAAGCAGCAATACCAGAAATTAAACCCCCACCACCAATGGCAACAAAAATAGCGTGAATGGGTTTTTGATATTGGCGGAGAATTTCCATACCAATTGTTCCTTGTCCGGCGATGACGTAGGGGTCGTCAAAGGGGTGAATAAAAGTTAAACCTTTTTCTGCTTCCAGTTGATGGGCGTAACTAGAAGCTTCATCATAGGTTTCGCCATACAAAATAACTTCCCCTCCTCTAGCTTTGACAGCATTAACTTTTAGTTGAGGGGTAGTGACAGGCATGACTATGATGGCGCGAGTACCGAGGCGACCTGCAGCTAGGGCAACTCCTTGAGCGTGATTTCCAGCGGACGCTGCGATGACTCCCTGGGAGAGAATTTCTGGAGGCAGTTGAGCCATTTTATTGTAAGCTCCGCGTAATTTGAAGGAGAAGACTGACTGCATATCTTCTCGTTTGAGTAGGAGGTTGTTTTGGAGGCGTTTTGAAAGGTTGGGAGCGGTTTCAAGTGGTGATTCTTGGGCTACGTCGTAGACGCGGGCAGTGAGAATTTGTACTAGATAGTCACAATACATAGGTTTTATTTGGTTAGTAAATGCTTGATTATTGGGAAAGGCAGAGGCCAGGAGGCAGAAGGCAGAAGGGTATAAAACCATTTCTCAAAAACTTTTCTACACTTTGTTGAGCAGGGGACTCACCCCTAACCCCTCCGGTGGAGGGTAGGGCTGTTTCATTCTCGATAGACACAGGGACACGGAGACAGGTCAACACCGGGATGGAGGCTTTTAAGCGCCATTGAACCCAATATCCTCTCAGAGCTTAAAGACGCTTATTGGCGCTCAAAATCGGCAAATTTTGGCAAATTTCACTGTTCCACTATCCCCTCATCTCCTGTTCTCCCGCTCATCCTTAATCTACAATACTTTAAAACAGCCCTGCCTCCCAGGAGGGGAAATAGGTAGTTGCATGCAACGTCCGTACAGGGAGAAGCAAACATAAGAATAATTAACATTAACGCAAGCTTAAATTAGCAAAAAAGTGATTTTGTTTGTACCGATCAGTTGACAACTGAAGTACTGCCCAAGTATAACAATAATGCATGGGAATTGGTATAAAATCCTATCCAGTTGTTCCTTCTACCCTTTGCTCTGAGCATGGCTGCCTTCGCTCATCTTATCATTACCTACTAGACCGACACATCTAATTTTATGCATTAGATTATTGGGGCGGGGGCGGGTTTACTTAGTCGTAGGTGACACCATTAACTTAACGCGGAACCCGCCCCTACTATTGCACCATTTTAGGCGTGTCAGTCCACTACAGGACTTATATCATGTTAATTCTTCCAGTTTTTGATATTTTTTTATACCTCCGGTATCGCACAAAATCTCAAAAAAAGCGATCGTTCTGCCTGCTATTGGAGAAAGTGACAGAGTGATAGTTTTTCTTGAAAATAGGAAACCGAGATTTCGGTTGATCTCATCGGGTTATATCATGTCCGGATAAGAGCGTGATCAAAACCTTTTCCCTTCTAACCTTTTCTTTCCTTCTGCCTCCTGCCTCCTGCCTTCTGCCTTACCTCCTCCAAAGTGTTAAGTATTCAACCGGACATGATATTACTGAGCCACAAGAGCGCGATCGCTCTTAGACAATATGCTTGGCGTTTATTTCATATTCCATTGATCTAGCCAAAGATTCTTAAGTTTTTCAATTGTGCTTTCCTTGTCTCTCACTATCTTTTTCCAGCCTGCTCGGATCGCGTCCTTTTCCTTCTTTGTTAGTTTCCATGAGAGTGGTGGCTCGTATTCACCTTCTGCGCTATAAAATGATTGTTTTGCTTTTAGATCTGGAGTAACTTCTTGCTCTGCAGTCTTTAGTCCTAGTTTTGCTTCCTCAGTAATAGAAGGGAAGAAGATGGGGAAATATTCAATTTCTACGTTTCCATCATTCTGTTTTGCGCTCTCCCATTCCTGCAACAATTCTACCTCAGTTAAATTGCGGGAAGTAAGAATTGGCCTGCGAACCTTGAATAAGCCTAGCAACGGACCAATAGTTGCCATAAACAAACCTCGCTTCTTTTCCTTTTTAGGTTGCTCATTAGGTTTGGTTTCAGGAAAAGGATTGATTTGTAAGATCAGAATTCTTTTTATTTCTGGGGTAGTTTCTTCACCTTTTTGGGTAGGTTTTTCACGAAGAAGCTCCTCAAGCCATTCTAATGCTGTCACAAAACCAGAATTGTCGAAATAGCCACCATCAGCGACGTGATAATTTTCTATCTTGCGATCTTTACCATCAGCGACGCGGTCGTCGGCTCGACAAATGGGAGATATGTAAGGGAACGTGGCAGAAAGTCTTGCACCTGTGACAACATCAATATCTTTTCCTGGATAAAGACTATTAAAGTCGAAGAATTTTTTCTGAGAGTTGTTGGGAAATTTCGCTGGTGTAACTAGCAACCGCCAGCCATTGTCAACCAGAGTTGCATTCAATACAGGGAGCGGAATATTACCTTCTTCAACTTCCCCTCGCCAGTCGGCTAAGGTTTTTGGAGACTCTGGGGTTTTCATACGTCCTTGCCAGTCCTTCTCGATCGCAATACCTCGATCTCTGACTTTGGGAGTGAGAATGTCTGGTAGGAACGGGAGGAAAATCACGCGCCACAAGTCAGGATAGGCTAATCCCCAACCTACTGCATCTAAACTGTTTGCGGTAGCGCCCTCAAATATTTTTTCTGATTCTGAAGTCGGTGGAAAACCTTTATATGTAAAGCGATCCAGATAATACATTGCACCTACTGAGCCACCAGAAACGGAACTAATTAATCCAATTGCTTTAGTAAATGATTCCCCTAACTCTTCTTGCAAGCCAGTCAATACTTGAGCCGTCCATCCAGCGGCTTGAATTCCACCTCCACTAGCACAGACAACAACTACAGTTTGTTTTGCAAGAGGCTCTTCTAGATCTTGTTTGTCCAGACGCTTTTGTAATAAGGCCGTCAAATTTTTTTGCTCTTCTGGCTGTTCTGGAGCATCCTTTAATGTAAAATAGTGATCGACATTCAAAAGCCTATAGAGCGCTACAGCAATCAGCACCCAGAAGAACAAGACAGAAATACGCGAGTAATCGAAGAAGAAGGTAAGACTGCCCAACAAAAGCACCGATACGGAAATTAACAACATTACATATAAAAGTGCTGGCGGTTCTTGTATCTTCTTATCGGGGGGCAACGAACTTGGCATAAAAAGCTTAAATGCGATTATATAGATAACAACAAGAACGATGAAGAAAACAATAGCGTCAAAATGATTGTTGTTTAAAATACCATTATCGATATAGCCTGCTGCTTTGGAAGAGTGTTGGGTCAAAAAGGAAATTGCTTTCACCAAAACCTTATTAATACCGGGAATTTTATCGACCGAGAGAAAGTTTTGAATCAGTTTGAAAAGAAACAAAAAGATAACGCCAAATGACACCCCCAAAAACAATCCAGACCATCTTTTGTTATTATCCATTTCTTCCTGGGATAATTCAAATACTGTCAGGGTCGTCGGTAATGCCAGGGCGATCGCTAACACATAATACCAAACTTTAGAAGAAGAAACTCCAGGCAGTTCCGGAACCCCAAAACGAGCTGGCGCACCACCAAGGATTATTGCAACGACAAAGGTTACGGCTGTTCCCGCCACAGTTGCACCCAAAATTGTCAACGCAATTTGACCAGGGCCACGCAGGACAAAAAGATTCTTGAGCATAGATTTCAGGGCACCTGTTGCAAGGAAAGGGAGCGCAATAAGCAATACGCCCATGAGCAGAGGTATGCGTAGAAAAAAGACATACTGCCAAAAGGGGCTAGGCAGTAGCAGCCATCCGGTAACTATTACCGCTACAAGCCCCAGCCACAAAATAATTTTTAGAAGCATGATATTGCTTTCCTCCTAGAACGTTTAACTCAGCAAGACTTTACATTCACTGGACTTACGCTTTCAAGTCGGTTCTAAAGCTATATGTAGTTTCCGGTGCGCGGTGCGGCACCATACAAGTAGCGTCTTTGCGTAAGTCCCGATTCATCAAAAACATGAAGGGCTTACAGACTAAATATCTTCCCTCAAATCAGACAAATAGCGATCAGTGCTATTGGTCAGGAATCAGCTATAAGCCGTTAGAGCGGGCCTCTGATATCATGTCCGGTTGAATAATTAGACTTTGGTGGAAGGAAGGCAGAAGGTTTTCTCCTATTGTCACCTTAATCTTAGACACAAACGATGCTACCGAACATCATATGACTTTAGGCAGAGGTACTGATAACTGATAACTGATAACTGATAACTGAAATGACCCAGCAGCTATGGCTGGTTTTCGTTATCCTTGCCATCCACTATAGTATATAGTACGCCAAATTCCGAGCGTCAACCCCCCAACACCTTTTTTGGCTTCAAAACACCAAGGGTTGGCGGACTTATCGCATATTTGTGCGTTTGCCTCCGAGACGTTCGTGCCCAATACTACTGTCATTACAATGAGCAAACAGGCTAGGATTTTCAGCGTTTTTTTCATTTAATCTCCATTGTGCCTTCTATGGCAGAGTTTTTAGGCGGGATGACATAAATACCAACATCGCAAAATGTGTATGATTTGCTTGTGGGATAGCATATCATATCATGTCATGTCCGGTTGAATAATTAGACTTTGGTGGAAGGAAGGCAGGAGGCAGGAGGCAGGAAGCAGGAGGTTTTCTGCTATTGTCACCTTAATTTTATAAACAAACGATGCTACCGGACATGGTATCATTATTTTTTATTTTGTATTTATACGTCTATTATACTACAATAGACATCTCCAGAAAAGAGGGAGTAGGGAGAAAGAATTGATAATTTATGTGTGATAATTGATTTTATTTTTGATTTTTGGAGATGTCTAATTTATTCTCTTCTTCCTTCTTCCTTCTTCCTTCTTTCTTCCTTCCTGACTCCTCAAAATTTACTATCCCAGTAATTTTTGCTCTAATTGTAGCAACTTTTCAATTCGCGCCTCTGTGGATGGGTGAGTAGAAAATAAATTAGCCATGAATTTACCGGAAAATCCATTCATAATTAGTAATGGCTCAAAAGCTGGGTTACCATTCAATGGCATTTGTCTAGCATTTTGGTCTAACCTCTGCAAAGCTTGAGCAAGGGCGCGGGGGTTGCCAGTTAAATCGCCAGCACCTGCATCAGCAGCAAATTCACGAGTCCGGGAAATTGCCATTTGTACAACACTAGCAGCAACCGGAGCTAACATGATCGTCAATAACATCACAATTGGGTTAGATCGGTTGTCGCGGGAACCCCCACCAAACCACATAGAATAACTAGCTATTTGAGTTAACCAAGATATCCCACCTGCAACGGTTGCTGCTACTGCTTGGGTGAGAGTATCGCGATTTTTGATATGACTGAGTTCGTGGGCAATTACTCCTTCAAGTTCGTCCTCTGGTAAAATTCTCATAATACCTTCGGTAACTGCTACTGCTGCGTGATGGGGGTCTCGACCTGTGGCAAAAGCATTAGCTGCGGCAGTGGGAATGATATAAACTGCTGGCATGGGTAGACGTGCGCGATCGCACAATTTTTCTACCATATTATAGAGTCCTGGTGCTTCTGCTTGATTTACTGGTCTGGCATTATAAGCTGCTAGAGCTATTTTGTCTGAGAAAAACCAGGAACCCAAGTTCATTACTGCTGCTAATACTAACCCCACTGTAGCACCTGTTAGGCCACCGATTAACCAATAACTAACTGCTACTAATAAACCGCTAAGTATTCCTAATAAAGCCACAGTTTTTACTATGTTCATAAAGGTTGCCTCCTGTTAAGGCCAATGGTTTCTATATTTTATTCTCAGGTGGCGATCGCTCTTTTATGATATTTTTTTCATTGTAGCTTTTACGATTGGTTTACTTATGGTCGGAAATCATGACAAAAGGTTCGGTTTTTGTGAAATTTTATAGCTATTAATACTCAGCTCGTCTCTCTTTAAATACCCACAAATAACATTTATTAGGCAGCAGTAGGGACGGGTAGTGCTCAATATGTAATGGTAGAGGAGTTTCGACTTAGTTAACAATTTGCGCAATTTATTGACATAATACGCTAGTTCTCACAGGCAAGTAGTAACGAGGGTGACGCTTTGTATCTTCTGCACTAATCCCTGCTATTCGCATTTCTGGGGTGTCTATCTATATAGACGTAGACCTATTCTGAAATCCCGCTCCCTACTAGGAACGGCGTAGTAAGGGTTTGAGGACTTTTTTAGTTATGTTAATTGACAAAGACTTAAATGTAAGTATAGAGTGTAGAGATGGGGTTGGCTTGACCGTTAATGCCTGTGGATGAGTAACCGCCGACGGCCTCAGTAGAAGCAGGAAGTAAACATCAATTTGTTACGTTATGTGACGCTTTGTATCAGTTTTATGAAGCAGTAAAAGTTACTGTTGTCCATCCATGCCTACCTGTCCAAAGTGTGCATCTTCAAAAACTGTCAAAAATGGCCATATCTATAATGATAACCAGCGGTTTTTGTGCTGCGAATGTGGACGACAATTTGTGGAAAACCTTACCTAGAAACTGATTGACCAACCTACTCGCGAGCTGATTGACCAACTGTTATCAGAAAGGATTTCACTGGCTGGCATTGCACGCGAGTGTCCAAGTTTCGGACCAATGGCTACAAGCTGGCTGTCAACCAGAAATATGCACAAGTGCCCAGAAAGCTTAAGGTTCAGCCAAAAAAAAAGGAGAAGCTCACAATTAAATGTGATGAATTATGGTCATTTGTGGACAACAAAGGTAATCAGCAGTGGGTCTGGTTAGCGATGGAAGTAGAAGCTCGTGAAATTTTGGTGTTGATATCAGCTCACGGGATGAAGAAGCAGCTAGACATTTGTGGCAGTCCTTACCTGGGGTTGATCGTCAATGTGCCTTTGCGGAGCGTTGCTCTAGCGGTATCGCATACACTGATTTTTGGGCTGCAAGAGCGTGGTGTTTTACCCAGTAAACGACATCAAGCGGTGGGAAAAAAAACAGGGAAGACTTCTGACATTGAACGATTCAATAATACCTTAAGACAAAGGGTATCCAGGTTA
Organism: Okeania sp. SIO1H4; assembly: GCF_010672695.1. Taxonomy (NCBI): domain Bacteria; kingdom Bacillati; phylum Cyanobacteriota; class Cyanophyceae; order Oscillatoriales; family Microcoleaceae; genus Okeania; species Okeania sp. SIO1H4. Next base: position 266,194 of record NZ_JAAHGB010000003.1, on the reverse strand, counting down.
GTACGAAAAACTTTGTCCTTCTCCAAATAAGATTGAAAATCACATTGGCGCTATTTGGTATTTGATCCATCACTATAATCAATCATTACTTGTTTAGCACTACCAGAGGGGCTTTAGATTCCTCAAAAACCCACAATTTTTTGCCGATAGTTTTTTTGTGGAAAAACCGCAAAGAGTCGAAACAATATTATTTATCATGTCACTGTGTTTATTAGTATATAATCTCGGCCAAAGAGAGTTGATAAATACTTGAAAAAGTACCAGTAATCTCCTCAAAAATCAGTTAGAAAATATGACAACTACTCCCACATTAAGATGGATATTTCAATGCTTTCAAGGAGTTCATTTGTTAACCATAAATCAACGCCAACAAGTAGTTAATCTCACAGAGGAACGGAGTTGAATTTTACAGTTTTTACCCTCCCCTTGCCAAAGATAAGATATTATCAGTGATGCGCTTCGGGTGTGCAATGATGTTCCGCACCCTCCGGGACATGATCGCACTACCTGAATTGAGAAAACTGATTGATGCTCTCGATGGGAGTATAGTTGCTCCTGTATTTTCTACTGATGATCAGAACTTTCTGGTTGCTCAACAATACTTTAACCCTCACTTTTTTGATGTTTTATACAATTAGGAGTTGGCTGAAATTCCGAACGCGATTCATGTTTTTTTGTACTACATTATGAAGTGCGGAATGTGGGTTATAATATCAAATCCGTTTAATTGGACATAAAAAAAATCTTCAATCGTCATAACTACGCTCATCTTTGTAATTCTTTCTTCTCCTGACTCCTGACTCCTGTCTTCCCCTCCTGGGAGGGGGAGGGGCGAGGGGTGGGTTGACTCCTGAGGACTCCTAACTTAACCATTCTATGGTTGTTTAACCGGATTTGATATAAGTATTCAACCGAACATGATATAGAACCCCCGATCGTATCTTTGCACGGGGTATGTGCTTTTGGCTGCCGTCCTCAGAACTTAGTTCTGGTGAAGTCAGGAGATTCAGGAACGAGAATAGGGCAAAAAGCGGATGGGACCCCGCGTCCTTCGGGTATTTCTTTCCTCCGGAGGAGGAGCTACGCTAACAGAAACGCTTTGCCTAGGGCAGTTGCTTCAATTCGGCGGGGCGCCTATTGGGTGGTGGCAGGTTCTGCCCACAGTACCTTGGGAACCCTAAGGAAGGGCGTACTGCACTCACCGCCCTTCGGGGTACCAGGTAGGGCGCTAAGCAGGTAGAAAAATGCTTCCATTTCCCTATTTCCCCATCTCCCCATCTCCCCATCTCCCCATCTCCCTATTTCCCCATCTCTTTTTAAATATATCTCAAATGGGTTCTATAAGTCCTATGTCTATCAAGTCTATGCAAGAAAATGAACGCCACTGATATCAGTTTTATTCAATTCACTAAAAAATTCTTCAAATGTACCTGATGTTGAAATACCCAGGGTATTTGGGTTAAAGATAAATACATCTTCGTCTTGACCCGATACATCAGTTACAGAAAAGCTGCCAGTTGTGGACAGAAGTAGTTGCTCTCCATTAATACCAATAGCATCAATGTCTTCACTACCCCTAGTAAGATCTACATCACTACCGTCAAATTCAAGAGACCAAGTTCCACTGGTGTTGCTGCCTAAAGTATCAGGATTGACAGGATTGAAACGTAGTATATCTTCATCTTTACCGCTAACTTCTGAGACATTAAACCTCCCTCGAGTGGAAATTAGAAGGTCTCCAGTAAGAGGATCGACACTCAGACCATCAATATCTTCATTACCTTTAGTTAAGCCAACATCTGAGCCATCGAAGTATAGCTCGAAAGAACCGCTACTGTTGTCTCCAGGTGATGTGGGAGTAAACTTAACAATGTCAGAGTCATCTACTTGGATGCCATTTATATTTTTAGGTCTCTCAAAAGAAAACAGAATCTCATTATTGCTAAGGACTTCAAAAGCATCAATCCTAAAACCCTTAAGACCAACATCTGAACCATCGAAAAATTTACTGAAACTCTGGTCAGTTAGATTATACTCAACGATGTCTTCTCGTCTGAAACTAACTCCACCTAGAGTTTGGTTGTTTTTTAGGCTAAACAGTAAAGATTCAGTTTCGGGAGTTGGTGGTTGAGGTTCGGGAGTTGGTGGTTGAGGTTCGGGAGTTGGTGGTTGAGGTTCGGGAGTTGGTGGTTGAGGTTCGGGAGTTGGTGGTTGAGGTTCGGGAGTTGGTGGTTGAGGTTCGGGAGCTGGTGGTTGAGGTTCGGGAGTTGGTGGTTGAGGTTCGGGAGCTGGTGGTTGAGGTTCGGGAGTTGGTGGTTGAGGTTCGGGAGTTGGTGGTTGAGGTTCGGGAGTTGGTGGTTGAGGTTCGGGAGCTGGTGGCTGAGGTTCGGGAGCTGGTGGCTGAGGTTCGGGAGCTGGTGGCTGAGGTTCGGGAGCTGGTGGCTGAGGTTCGGGAGCTGGTGGCTGAGGTTCCTGTACTTCATAAGCACCGATATCTACCGTACCATTGACAATGCGATCGAATTCCTGCCCCCGTTGGTCGAACGTTAATCCTGTTGCACCTCCGTTATCCCCGGCATCAATAGCAATACTATCAGAGAGTAAGGCGTGGGTTTCAGTAGAACCACCGTTATTTTGTAGGGGACCCAAACCAGGATCGCCTGATAAAAATGGATTATAATGGCCGTCTTCAATCAAATTATTGACGTTAGTGTCGATCTTGCTAGTCTTCAGCACGGCATCGCGACCAGTGCTGTTGGCAATGATGGTATTGGTGAGGTTTGTCCTCCCTTCACTAAATAAACCACCTCCACGTCCATCAGCAGAATTACCATAAATGGTAGAATTGGTAATTGTTGCGATACCAGAACTACTGAAAATACCTCCACCATCAGCGCTATTACCCGCAGTACTGTTATAAGAAATAGTAGAGTTAGCAACGGTTAAATTGCCATTTTTACTGTAAACTCCGCCACCATCTGTTCGATCTAGGCCAACTGCTGAATTACCTGAGACAGTTGAATTGGTAATTTCTAGATCGCCATTACGGCTAAAAATACCGCCCCCATCAGCAGATCCGAACTCACTGGTCATTAATGTCGAATTATTAGCGATGGTTGAGTTTGCGATTGTCGTATTACCATAACGGTTATAAATACCACCACCGCTACCCAGGGCAGTTCCTTCAAGAGTATTGCTAGAGATAGTCGAATTAGTAACCGTTATTTCACTATGCCAACCATAAATCCCACCACCATCACTCAGACCACCAGTGACTTTATTACCGGAAATAGTGCTATCAACAACGTTGAGCTGACCATTGCGGATGGATACACCACCACCGTCAGGGTCGTCACCAAAATCATTTTGAAATTCGGGGTTTCCGTCGGCTAATTGTCCCCTGACTTCATTATTAATAATATCTGTGTTGACGATTTTCAAATAACCACCATAACTATTGATTCCACCACCATCAATAGATCTGCCTATGTCGTATTGCCCCTCAATGCCAGTTGAGGTATTGCCGGAGATGATACTGTCTTGAACGGTCAGATTCTCGGAGGTGAAAATTCCACCACCACCACCTATTGGATTGCCTCCAGTAATGGTTAAGCCATCTATGAATACATCAATCAGATCGTTATTGCCGTTATCGATATTGAATACCCGGAAGCCATTCTGTTGTGCATCCACTGTCAGCAGATTTGCACCTAATCCATTGATGGTGAGAGAATTGGTGATCGATAATTCTCCACTGGTCAGTCCGATGGTCATTCCTGTGAGGGAACTATCAAAGGTAATGGTATCGGCATCCGGCGTAGCATTTGCCATCGCAATAGCATCCCGCAGACTGCCATTACCCGCATCCATGGTGTTGGTTACATTAAAAGTTGCCATAAGATTAGTAGAATTTCCTGTTTATTTTGCCTAACTTGATCTTGATTTAGGGCTTTGTTGGATCAAAACACCATCAGCTTAATCTACAATGCTTTTATTAATAATAAAACCTTGTATGACACAGCAAGAGGTTCGGGATATTCATGGAACAAAGCTTGGAATTTACTATAACATAAACATTATTACTTTTGAGTGATTTTTTAGTGGCTTTACATAATCTTCATAATCCCTTTACACAATGTTCATAATACATAGATTTTTATCCACAAAAAACGGTTAAACAAAGCATTATTTTTTTTGCTAAGGCTACAAATTTTTACTCCTAAAAAATAGCACAGATATTTGTGCTACTGAAACTCAAATAAATTCAACTATTATCATTTTCTTTGTGGGTTTAATACCCCACCGTCAACGGGGGTGTTCACGCATTACTTGGGGGAGCGAATCCCCATGTAATTTTCCTCCTGTCTCCTGTCTCCTGTCTCCTGTCTCCTTCTTCAATACCATCATTTAAACATTTATTTACCAAACCATAACTTATCTATAGAAAGATAGCAATCAGAAATAATTTGTCAAAAATCTAAGGATATATAAAAAATCTGAAACTTTTACCTCTATTCCCTGTTCCCTGTTAAGAGTTCCCTAAATTCAAAGATATTTTTACCCGCAACTGAAATAGGATTGCTATCACAAACAAAGTCAAAAAAATTACTATCTTATTTCTATCACTTCATCCTGTGAAAAAATTGAACTTTACCACCAATTTAACTAGATTAATAAAAGTATCTAACTATACTAACTATTTATTAAAAAAGTATACTTTACAAAGGTTCAAGACTACCTTACAATCAATATTAATTTGAACAAATATCAAAATATACCTTAATTAACTATGTCCAAAAACAAAAAGAATGCGACAGAAAGTGCAGAAACTAAGGCAGAAAAAAATTTTAGCGATCCACAATACTACTTTAATAGAGAATTTAGTTGGTTAGAGTTTAACCGTAGAGTTTTATCTGAAGGTTTAGACCCCCGTACTCCCTTATTAGAGCGTTTAAAGTTTTTAGGAATTTTTAGTTCTAATTTAGATGAATACTTCATGGTCAGAGTAGCAATTCTGAAAAAACAAATAGAAGCTGAAGTAAATAAATTAACTCCAGACGGTCGTACCCCCCAAAAACAACTTGATGGGATTAATCAAAGACTATTGCCAATGGTTTCTTTACAACATCAATTCTTTGAGAAAACTTTACGACCAGAGTTAGTAAAAAATGGCATTCATATCCTCAATTATATAGACCTCAATCAAAAACAAAAAACATACTTACAAAACTATTTTGAAGAACATATATTTCCTGTACTAACACCTTTAGCTATTGATGCTAGTCACCCTTTTCCATATCTATCTAATCTCAGTTTAAACTTAGCAGTAATGCTGAAAAATCCAGAAACTCAGGAAGATTTATTAGCCAGAATCAAAGTTCCCAAAATATTACCTCGGTTTTTACCCTTGCCAGAAAAACTACAGGTGCAAGAAAAGAATGAAACTGTACATTGGATGGGAGTGACTCTCGAACAAGTCATTGCTCATAACTTGGGTGCTCTGTTTCCTGGTATGGATATCCAGGAATATCATCTATTTCGGGTTACTCGTGATGCCGATCTATCAGTGCAAGAAGATGAAGGTGATGACTTGCTATTGGTAATTGAAAAAGAACTGCAAAAACGCCGTATTGGTGGTACCGTAGTGAGAATGGAAATTAATCCAACAATGCCGAGTACATTAAAAAAGATATTAATGGAAAAGTTGGAGCTATCAGAAAAGGATGTATACACAGTAGATGGATTACTTGATTTAAAAGATTTGATGTCATTCATGGGGTTACCATTACCACAACTCAAAGATCCAAATTGGGCATCTACTATGCCATCACGGTTGCGAAATTATGGTGATCGCATAGCAACTTCTGACCAGAATAAGAATAATGGCATAGACTTTTTTGCAGTCATTCGCCAGAAAGATGTATTGGTACATCATCCATATCACTCTTTTGCAAGTACGGTACAAAGTTTCATTACTCAAGCTGCCCACGATCCTAATGTGTTGGCAATTAAGATGACTCTCTACCGTACTTCTGGAGATTCACCTATTATCAATGCTTTAATTGCTGGAGCAGAAAATGGCAAACAAGTAGCAGCATTGGTGGAATTGAAAGCAAGATTTGATGAAGAAAATAATATTCAGTGGGCGCGGAAGTTAGAACAATCTGGCGTTCACGTTGTTTATGGTTTAGCAGGTCTGAAGACTCATACGAAAATTGTGATGGTGGTGCGTCAGGAAGAAGGTCATATCCGTCGCTATGTTCATATTGGCACTGGTAACTATAATCCCAAAACAGCTAAATTTTATACTGATTTAGGTTTATTTAGCAGTCGCCCAGAGTTAGGAGCAGATTTAACAGATTTGTTTAATTTCTTGACAGGATATTCGCGCCAGCAGTCTTATCGGAAATTGTTGATAGCTCCTGTAAATATGCGCGATCGCTTTATTAAGCTCATTAATCGTGAAATTGAGAATTGCCAAAAAGGAAAAACAGGTCGCATTGTTGCTAAGATGAATTCTTTGGTGGACTCGAAAATAATTGCTAAGTTATACGAAGCTTCTCAAGCAGGGGTGAAAATTGATTTGATTGTTCGAGGTATTTGCTGTCTGCGTCCTGGTTTAGAGGGTGTAAGTGAAAATATTAAGGTAGTAAGTATTATTGGGCGTTATTTAGAACATTCTCGTATTTTCTACTTCTATAATAATGCTCAAGAGGAGTTATATATTGGTTCTGCTGACTGGATGCCTCGTAATCTTGACCGTCGGGTAGAAGCTATTACGCCTGTTGAAGATCCTGACTTAACGAAAGAGTTGCAAGAGATTATGGGTATTCTGTTATCTGACAACCGTCAAGCTTGGGATTTACAATCAGATGGTCAGTATATTCAGCGTCGCCCTGTTGATAATTCTCCAGAATTGGGTTCTCATAAAATTTTGATGGAAACATCAATCAATAATTAGATATAGGCACTAGACATCTCCTCCAAAAGAGGGAGTAGGCAGCTTTGCTGTAGGCAGTAGGGAACCCACCCCTCGCCCCTCCCCCTCCCAGGAGGGGAAAGAATTGATATATCTAGTGTGAGAATTGATTTGATTTTTGATTTTTACCAGATGTCTACTAGACTAAATTAAACTAGAAGATAGTATTTTGGTTTAAACTGTGAAAGTAAGTTTTAATTTTGGGCGTTGCTGATTCTAGGTATGATTTGATAATTTTGTCTTTTGTATTTTTTATTTTGGATAGTTTGAACTACTTGTTAATATTAACTTTTCCCTATTAATATCAAATCCGTTTAATTGGACATAAAAAAAATCTTCAATCGTCATAACTACGCTCATCTTTGTAATTCTTTCTTCTCCTGACTCCTGAGGACTGACTCCTGAGGACTCCTAACTTAACCATTCTATGGTTGTTTAACCGGATTTTATATAACTTTTCCCTATTCCCTATTCCCTATAAACTTACTTTCATACCTTAATTCAGCAATGCCTAATTTTGATATATTACTAAAGGAAAAGCAGGTGCAAATTGAAAAATTAAATTAGTGCTGAATCCACAATATTCAGAGGATGATTAACTCAGAAAATTTAGAAGAATCTGATGATCCGAGTCAGGGGAAATATTTTTCCCACTGTTCCCTCTTCCCTGCTGTTCTTACAGAAGAACAGTAATATCATGTCTGGATAATTAGTAGACCTCTGGTGAAAAAGATATAGATTTTTTGCAGGAGTAGGCAACAGGCAAAAGATAAGATTTTTTTAAGATATTTTTACGAAAAAGGCACGAAAAATGATTTTTTAGGGTGAATTTTTCGTATCCAAAACCTGCTCTAATTAAAAGGTTTATTTATTTTCCATCAGATGTCTAGTGATAAAAAAAACTTTCTCCTCCTCTTTCTTCCCTCCTGACTCCTGAGGAGGTCCACCTGATTCCTCCGTCGTTTATTTATAACTGTTCAACCGGACATGATATAAGTAGCTAATTAACTCGAAATTTAGGGGCGAAAAGTTGTTCGCCCCTGCTCAGATTAATTAATTGTTGTGGGTATTATTTTAGATAAATGTGATTAATTTATCGGCGTCGTCTAGATCCAAAACCACCACCGCGACGAGAGGGAGATAACCCACCACTACCAAAACTACGACGTTGTTGGCGAGGTTTTGCTTGATTGGAACGACGCAAGTCACTAGCACTAGCACCGCTTCCTGTGGAACGATTGAGATTTTGCTGCTGTCTGCGAGTGTTGTTACTTCTAGTTGAATTAGTTACACCTGTAGCACGCAATGTTTGACGATTTTTAACTGCTGCTGGTGGAGCTTGATAACGTTCTTGATATCGGTTAACAGCTTGGTCATAGCTATTACCATACCCACCATAACCAGTCATTACTCCACCTGGTTGATAAACTGGCGGTACATAATATTGAGGTCTGAACAACATATTACTAATTGCTCCACCAACTACCTGACCTGCTATTGCTCCAGCAAAAGGTGTCCAGAAGTTAGACTCCCGACGCACAATTATTGTTTCTTGTCTACCTGTTTCGGGATTTGTTTGAGTTTCAGTTACGTTATGTACATATTCAATTTTAAAGTCTGGTTTAATGTGTAAACTAGCTTGGTTGCCATTAATCTCAGCATAGTTAGTTTTGCCTTCCTGAATTTCTTCCTCAGTCAAACTTGCCATTTGCAAATCTGTCGTACTATACATCGGTGGTTTACCTGACGGAGTATTCAGCAACATTAATGTATACTCACCGTTAGCATCATTATAAGTTGCCTGTTGTACAGGATATTGCCCCTGGGTTACTTGGTTTCGGTTTTGCTTAATGGGGTTGGAGGGAATATTGGGATTTGAGTTTTGATCTGAAGTTGTGTTTGAACTGCCACAAGCGACTGTTGTCCAACACAATGTTAAACACATAAACAATACCGTCAATTTACGCAACATATTTTACGATCGCTCCTAAATAATCTAATTTTGAGTGAGTGTTACTTATTATTATACCTTTATTTTACCTTTGAGAGGGGAATAAAGAAGTCAGAAGTCAGAAGTTAACCCACCCCTAACCCCTCCTGGGAGGGGAAGTAGGGGATGCGTGAGCAACCCTCCAAAAACCCGATCGCCTTAAAAGGCGAGGTTGCGCGACCAAATTATTTTGATCAACCGAACTATCTTAAGTTTTACCGAGAAATTGTAGTCTCAAGTCTCCCCTTTTAAGGGGATAAAAAAAAGAAAATTCCGTATTTTCGTAGCCTCCTTATTGGAGAGGTACTGTTAGCGTAGCTCCTCCGGAGGAGGCTAACTGATAACTGAAATAACCTACAGGGGAATCAATTCAGGAAAATTGAGTAATAGTTGTTCATTGTCTAACTCATCCCCTAAACGTGCTGGAGAAAAATGTATTTGAATACCTCGCAGTTTTTCTTGATAATGCAGATTAATTAAGGCTTTTAATGCTACAGTCATTGCATTCATGCTAGCAAGATCGGCTTCAATATCTGGCACTTCTCCCTGAAAAGCAACTGTGAGCATTACTACTAAATTACCAGTAGGTGATAAAGTTAGAGGTTGGTCATCTGCCTCATAATCTTCATTGTCCCCAGAACTTAGGTAACGAGAGGCTGAGTCTGTAAAGAGTTCGTCAAAGAAATCTCCTGCTTCTCCTTCATCCCAGATCACATCTCCCTCATTAGAAGCAGACTGCCAATAGGTATCATACTGTAGGAGACTCTGACAGACTTCAACCAGTCTTTCTCCTGCTACTTCCAAGTTACCTTCTGATGCAACTATCTCCCTCACAGCTCGATTCAAAACACCCAATAAAGGCGTTACCTCTGAACCCGCTAAGTGAACAAATAAACGAGAGACAACAAATCGAGTTTTACCTGTAAATTTCTTGAAACTATCTTGCCAAGAACTCATAATTTACCTTCAAAAAAATCAAAAGTCAAAATTAAAAAGTCAAAAGTAATAAACGTTAATTATATCATGTTTGGATAATCAGTTATGATTAAAATTTAGTGGTTATATCAAATCTCATTAATTAGCCATAATAAAAATGTTTTTCTCTCTCATGCGTTGTTAGGAAGGATAGGTTAATCTCCCTATAGAAAATTAATCAAGCAATGGCTAAAGTAGCGAGTGTTTGACAACAAGCAATTCCACCCACCCCTCTAGCTTCCCTCCTGGGGAATGGGGGTGGGCACACCTCAAGGAGGGGAAATAAGTCCCCTAAAGTCCAAACGTCACATTACACGGTATGGAAGAAAGACTTATGGAATTTGCCAAATCTATAGACATGAAAAAACTGAAAGGATTGAAAACGCTGATTAAACCATCCTCCAAAAGTATCAGAACTCATTATCGAAAATTAGCAGAAAATCGAAAATTAGCAGAAATATGTTACCTTTATACATCTGCATCAGCTCAGTGTTTATAGATGAAACAGGTGTAATGCTTGGTTTAACAAGAACTCATGCCGGTTCAAACAAGGGAACTAGAGTATATGAAATGAAGCCATTTTATCGAGGTCAAAAAGTTACAGTAATTGGTGCAATAAGTGTTAAAGAAGTAGTAGGGTTAATGACAATAAATAATTCCATGGATAGCAAAGCATTCAAAGTATTTATTGAACATTTTTTACTGCCTGACTTATGGCCAGGAGCAGTAGTAGTTATGGATAATTTACCCGCACATAAACTAGCATCAATTGAACATAGAATTGAATCTGTAGGAGCTAAAGTCATAAATTTATCTCCATACTAACCGGATTTTAATCCCATTGAATTATGGTGGTCACAATTAAAATCTTTTTTACGGAGCTTTTCTCCAACTACAGCAAAAATGGTTGATAGAATCATCTCTGTGGCAATTAAGTCAATGAATCCTCAACATTTAAAAAACTGGTTTGCCAAGTGTTGTTACTGTGCCTCATAACAACGGAAAGCGCTGTAAGAAGAAAGAGTAGTATAAGAGAAAGTTTTTTGTTAACTAATTTGATATCATACCTCAAATCACCAACACCGCTAAATTAAATCCGGTAATCAGAGGATGGGTAACTACTACTCAACTCTAGTCAGTAAGGAGACATTTAAAAAACTAATAAATTAAATCCGGTAATCAGAGGATGGGTAACTACTACTCAACTCTAGTCAGTAAGGAGACATTTAAAAAACTAAATAGTCTTCTTTGAAGCTAGAAGCTCGGTTTTTTCCATAACGTTATTAAACGGACATAATATTATCATTTTCTTTGTGGGTTTAATACCCCACCGTCAACGGGGGTGTTCAAAATTACTTGGGGGAGCGTAGACGCGGAGCGGCCCTTCGTTGACTATCCCCATGTAATTTTCCTCCTGTCTCCTGTCTCCTGTATCCTGTCTCCTTCTTCAAAAATACTGATGTCAGTAATATTAATAAATATGGCGATCTAATCTGAGAAAAACAATTTCAACCCCAGCAAGCAAATTATAGCGATCGCTACAGAGAAGGATTTGCTTTAGAGTGCAAAGTCATTAAGCAAACCCAGAAAATAATTGCCATGGACAATATCATTATTCTGATTCCTTTTTATCATCATTTTGTCTTTTTCCTGTCAAATATTTTTACAGTTGAAACCAAAATGGTATTTAGTCTTTACCTACCTAATGACATAATCTATAGCAGTAGAGTTATTGGCTCTTATTTTTGTGAACCCCATCAAAATTAGTACGCTTTAACTATATATAAATACAGATGTCAAAAACAATGATATTAGTTATGATATTAGTGAATGTTCAACTAATCAAAATAATATAATTTCCTAATATTAGCGAGTAAAAAGTTATGAAATCTGATGTCAATAGTTTGTGCACCTGCCAAAAACAGTTAGTTGATTTACAAAATGAAAATGCTATTATTCAAGAACGTTTATATCAGTTGGAGCAAATATTAGATATTTTACCTGAAAACTTGATTTGTCAAGATTTGACGAACCAGGAAATATTTTATAGTAATCGTGCTTTTCAACAACTCAGCAATGAAAATCAAACAGAAATTTTAAAATTCAGCAGGGAGACAAACCATAGACATCCAGTAGAAAAAACTACCCAACTCAAACTAAATGATCATACAGAAGAACGCTATTTAGCTATCCATCAAATTCCTCTGCGTAATAGTCAAGGAAAAATTAGTTATTTAGTAACATTTTCTCAAGATATCACTGAATTGAAACAGGTTCAAAAGTCCCAACAGTTATTATACTCAATTATCAATAGCTTACCTCAAATGATTTTTTGGAAAGACCGCAACAGCGTTTTTTTAGGGTGCAACCGTTATGCTGCTCAAATTTGTGGTTTTTCATCACCTACAGAAATTATTGGTAAAACTGATTACGATCTCCCTTCGACCAAAGAAGAATCTGAGTGGTATCGGGAGTGCGATTTTAGAATTATGGAAACTAACACCCCAGAGTTTAATATGACAGAAACCCAACATCGTCCAGATGGTAGTCAAGCTTGGATCGATACCAACAAAATACCACTCCATGACCAAGAAGGAAATGTAATAGGTATAGTAGTATCCATCGAAGATATCACTGAGAAAAAGCACACAGCAGCACAACTACAAGAATTTACAGATCGTTGGCAACGTATTGCTGCTAGCACCCCTGGACTTTTTTATCAATATTGTCAATCTCCTACAGAACCCACAGGAAAATTTACTTTTCTGAGTGACGGTTGTGATGATATCTACGAAGTCGATCCTGAAGGGCAACTTCAGGATAATAGTATGTTGTGGGAATTAGTTCACCCCGACGATATCCCTACTGTTCAGCAGTCTGTAACTCAGGCATTCAAACTTGAAGCAATATGGCAAACAGAATATAGAATTACCACTCCTTCTGGCAAGTTCAAGTGGCTACAAGCAACTGCAATGCCATGCAAACAAAAAGATGGAAATGTCTATTGGGATGGCATTATTCTTGACACTACTGAACTAAAGAAAACTGAAGTTGCCTTGCGTCAGAGCAAAAAAAAATTAAGATATTTTTTTGAAAAGTCTCCTCTAGCTGCAATAGAATTTGATGCTGATTTTCGCGTTGTTGACTGGAATCATACTGCAGAAAAAATCTTTGGTTATAGCAAAGCAGAAGTCTTTGGTAAGTCAACCTCAGAATTTAATCTTGTTCCTCCCTCAGCTCAGGATGATGTATATCAAGTAATTCAACAGTTACTTGCAGGAACAGGAGGAACATTCAATATTAATGAAAACATAACTAAAACAGGAAAAATTATTATTTGTGAGTGGCACAATTTTGCGTTTTATGATGATGCTCATCAGCTAATTAGTCTTTTCAGTATGGCGCATGATGTCACAGAACGCCAAAAAATTCAGTCTGAATTAGTCGAACAACGACAGTTACTCAGAACTATTGTAGATACTTTGCCCCAAGCTATTTTCTGGAAAGACTGCAATAGTATTTACAAAGGTTGTAATACTACGTTTATTAGAGAAATCAATCACCAATCTTGCGAAGAAATTGTTGGCAATACAGACTATAATTTTGCCTTGAGTGAGGAGGAGGCAAGATTAGAACAACAGAGCGATCGAGAAATTATGCTATCTGGTAAACCACAAATGCACTTAGTTGAGCAAAGACAACTTCCTAATGGTGAGCAAGTTTGGCTAGATATTTGCAAAGTTCCTTTAGTTGATGAAAATGGTAGAATATTTGGTATTCTCGGTACTTATGCAGATATCACTGAACGCAAGCGAGTAGAAGAACAACTCAAACAGCAAATGATGGCAATTGAAGCAGCAATTGATGGGATTGCAATTTTAGCTGATGGAGAACATTACTCATACATAAATCATGCTCATGTGCAGATTCTCGGGTACGATAACCCAGAAGAGTTACTGGGTAAAAGTTGGCAGATTTTATATGAACAGGAACAAATAGAACGTATAAAGAAAGAGGCTTTTCCTATAATTTCTCAACAAGGTTTTTGGCGGGGAGAGTGTGTTGCTAAACGCAAAGATGGTACAAAGTTCTTCCAGGAAATTGCTTTGACAATGACAGATGTAGGACTTATTTGTATTTGTAGGGATATTAGCGATCGCAAGCAAGCAGAAGCCAAAATCAAAGAGAGTTATAACTTATTAAATGGAGTAATTAATAGTACGACAGATTTAATTTTTGCCAAAAATTTACAAGGAGAATTTCTGTTAGTTAACACTGCTTTTGCCAATAGTTTTAATAAATCAGTTGAGGATATTCTTGGCAAGGATGATACAGCTATATTGCCTCTTGAAGTTGTACGAGAAGTCAGAGATAACGATCGCCAAACTATTAATAGTGGCATTTCAAAAGATTATGAGGAAATTGTGCCCATACAAGGTCAACTCAGAATCTTCCTCACGACAAAAACACCTTTTCAAGATGCTGAAGGCAATATTATTGGTATTGTAGGTATGACAAGAGATATTACTGAACTCAAGGGTACTGAACAAAAGTTACGAGAAAAGGCTCAACGAGAACAACTTTTTAACCAAATTATCAGTCAGATACGCCAGTCTCTGGATATTGAAACTATTTTAAATACTACTCTCAATAGAGTTCGGGAGTTGATGCAAACAGATCGATGCCTTTTTTCCTGGTATTGCACTGATGCAGAAGAACCTTATTGGTATTCTAGTAATGTATCTCAAATTCCAGGTTTGCCCGATATACCAGATAAATATCCAGCTTCGATATTAGGTTCGATTAATCAAAAGGCTTTGCATTTAGAAGTTATCAAAGTAGTTGATAATGACTTAGAACCAGATCGAATCTTTAGAAAATTGCTCAAATCAATAGGAATTCAATCTTTTCTGTCTGTTCCCTTTCAAAAAACATCAGGTCAAATTGGAGCATTAGTATGTCATAATCACACTCAGATCAGCCACTGGAGTGATACAGAAATTAGTTTACTAAAAGCTGTAGTGGAACAGTTAGATATTGCCTTGACTCAAGCAGAACTATATAATCAAAGTCGCAGTAAGACAAGAGAATTAGAAACTACTCTCAAGAAACTGAAGCGGACTCAAACTCAGATGATTCAAAATGAAAAGATGTCTAGTTTGGGTCAACTTGTAGCAGGAGTAGCTCACGAAATTAATAATCCCGTCAGTTTTATTTATGGCAATCTTTCTCATGCTAAGGAATATACTCAAAATTTATTCAATTTGATCGATCTATATCAAACCCATTATCCTAACCCACATCCTGAAATTCAGGAAGAAATAGAAGCTATAGAATTAGAATTTTTGCAGGAAGATTTACCGAAACTTTTTAACTCAATGAAGGTGGGAGCTAATCGTATTGAAGATATTGTCAAATCTTTGAGAAATTTTTCACGCCTTGACGAAGCTGAACAGAAACAAGCTAACCTCCATGAAGGAATTGATAGTACTCTTACTATTTTATACAATCGCATTAATAGGCGAGATCATCTTCCTGCAATAGAGATTGTTAAAAATTATGGTAATCTTCCAGAGGTGGAATGTTATCCAGGAGAGCTTAATCAGGTATTTATTAATATTATTAGTAATGCCATTGACGCTATTGAAGAAAAAGATGCAAAGCGGACTACCGAACAAATCAAATTAGAACCAAGTCTAATTGAAATTTCCACTAAAGTTGTTGGTAAATTTGTACAAATTTGTATTCGGGATAATGGACCTGGTATTCCACCAGAAGTCAAAGAACGTCTTTTCGATCCTTTCTTTACAACTAAGGAAGTTGGTAAAGGTACTGGACTAGGATTATCTATTAGCTATGAAATTGTAGTTGAGAAACATAGCGGTAGCCTAAAATGTAATTCTAATCCTGGTAAAGGTACAGAGTTTGTGATGAAAATTCCCATGAAGCTTATACCCTTTCAATAAATTCAAAAGTCCTCACTAAAGTCAAAAGTCAAAAGTCAAAAGTCAAAAGTCAAAAGTTAGAAGTTATATGATGTCCGGTAGCATAGTTTGTGTATAAAATTAAGGTGACAATAGGAGAAAACCTTCTGCTTCCTGCCTTCTGCCTTCTACCTTCTGCCTTCTGCCTTCTGCCTTCTTCCTTCTTCCTTCTTCAAGAAGATGGTATCAAACGTTTTCTCATAGATTCTGCACGTCTTTTTGCAGTATCATTTTTTGGGTCACATTTCAATGCTGACTCATAAGCTTCTAAAGCTTGAGCAGTTAATTTTTTCTTCTCATAAACATGGCCTAAATTATTGTAAACAGTTACATAACTAGGGTCTATTTTTAATGCTTCTTTATATTGCCTAATAGCAATATCGTATTGCTCTTTAGCAAAGTAAGAAAAACCAAGAGCATTATAAATTTTAGCAAAACTTTCTGAATTTTCTGAACCTTTTAATTTCAGAGCTTTTTGTAACAATTCAGTTGCTTGAGAATACAATTTTTTTTCTAAAAATATACTGCCAAGCTGATAATATTCATCTATTGTTCCCTGTTCTTTTGTCAGTTTACTTTTCAAATTAGAAAGCTGAATTTCAGTTTTCCTTGTCTTCGCAATCTGGCGAATGACAAATATACCTGCCACAGACAATAATATCAGTAGTATTAATAGGTATAAAACTGGTAGAGTGCTATCCATAATTAATATTAATTTTTATAAGTAATAAGGCTAGATTTGAAATCTTATGGAGTGGAGTAGGAAGTAGGAAGTAACTGTCATAAAAATTCCCGGTTCCCAACTCCCTAAATCTTCTAGTTGATATTATCCTTTAGCTTGACTTGCTAATTCAACTACTTTAGCAAAAGTTTCAGGATCTAAAACTGCTAATTGGGCTAACATTTTACGGTTAATGGCAATATTAGTTTTTTTCATATTACCTATCAGTTGACTATAACTCATGCCCTGTTGACGAGCTGCAGCATTTATCCGAGTAATCCATAAACGACGGAAGTCCCGTTTGCGTTTACGGCGATCGCGATAGGCATTGCGTAACGCCTGCATAACTCGCTGGTTAGCTACTTTAAATAGTTTAGACTGTCTACCTCTAAATCCTTTAGCTAGTTTAAGAACTTTGTTACGGCGTTTACGGGCAACATTACCTCTTTTGACTCTGGTCATAAATTTCCCCCTAAAATTTTACAAATATGGAAGCATTAAACGTACATTTTCTTCATTAGTCTCATGGACAAGAGCCATTTTAGACAGACGACCCTTGCGAGTGGAGCTTTTATGTTGCAACAGATGACTCTTAAAAGCTTTACGACGCATGATTTTTCCACTGCCTGTGACTTTAAAGCGTCTAGCTGCCGCCTTGCGAGTTTTTAGTTTTGGCATGATTTGCAGTAATTTTAGACACAATGTTTTATTATAGCACAAAAATTTGTTAAAATAAAATACCTATTTTATTGGATATGTCCAGAAAAGAGGGAATAGGAAACAGGGAACAGGGATAAATAATTGATGATTTATATAGGACTTAACTTTTTTTCTTGCTCTTAAGCTTCCTGCCTCTTCCTTCTTCCTTCTTCCTGACCTTTGCTACCGGACATGATATTAGATTTGGACTTCAAGTTTGACCTAACAACAACCTTATGATAAAAAAATCAGACTAGACTACTTTGCGCTTCATTGATGAGCAAAGTTTTCTAATCACAATTACCGAAAAATTAAGGTATAAAGCCTCTCCATTCATGGAGAAAAAAGCGGTGGAGGGATGGCGAACCGCGTTTGCGGTAGCATTCCGTAAGGAAAGCTGCTCTGATCAGAGCAGGTTTTGGAGCCATATCCAATCGACCAAGAGAAGAAAAAAAATCCATCGATCCAATCCTCTTATTTATAAGAAGAGGTAATTCTAAATTCTAAATTCTAAATTCTTGAACCCCAAAGTAATGATACTAAATGTTTAGTCTTCCTAGTAAAATTGAGGCAATTTTATACCTCAAAGGACAACCCCTCTCCATTTCTGAAATTGCTGAAATTGCCAAATGTGAGCGTGGCCAAGTTAAAGATGCTTTAATCGAATTAATGTCTGAATATGCCCATCGACATACTGCCTTAGAAGTTATAGAAACAGAAAAAGGTTATAGTCTTCAACTCAAAGCAACTTTTGCTGAGTTGATAGAATCTTTGATTCAACCAGAGTTGGGAGTAGGTGCTCTGAGGACTTTAGCAGCGATCGCCCTCAAAGGAGGTATTACTCAATCAGAATTAGTAGATATTCGTGGTTCAGGAGTTTATCAGCACGTTCCAGAACTTGTTACCTTGGGGTTTGTTCGTAAACGTCGTCAAAAGGAATCTCGTTCTTATTGGTTACAAGTCACAGATAAATTTCATCAGTATTTCCAACTAGATCAACTTCCCCAACAATTATCACTTGACCTTAATTCTTTATCCCATGATGAAGAGGAATAAAATTTGGAAATACAAATAATTCTTAAGTAGGCAGAATCGTATCCACTCAATATAATAGACATCTCCTCCAAATGAGGCAGTAGGCAGCTTTGCTGTAGGCAGTAGGGAACCCACCCCTCGCCCCTCCCCCTCCCAGGAGGGGAAATAATTGATATATATAGTGTGAGAATTGATTTGATTTTTGATTTTTACCAGATGTCTAATGGGATAGGCAATAATTATAACTGCCAAGGCCAATCAAAGGGATGATAGAAGAGCGAGCATATGGGTTCAATCAATAAGGGTAGCCAAAATAAGAATATTGTATGAACGAAAACGATTATTATTAAATCAATTTGTTGCAGATTTTGTTGTGAAGTTAAGTTTTGGTCTATTGTTATAAAAGCATCAAAACTTGATGATGCTAATTTTAACAACTCTCCATTTTTTATTCCTGCCCAACCTTGTTCTGGAACTGTTATTACTTGATGATTTATAATTTCTCTTTTGAGCTTTTTAGGTAAGCATTCATCCAGCAATATTTTCATAGGTTTGTTTCAATAATGTTTCTTGAGCTAACTTTAATAGAGAAACTGCTTGTTCTTGAGTCACCGTAGGAAAATCATCAAGAAAATCTGCTATAGTTTCTCCTGCACTTAAATAATCAATAAGAGTTTTAATAGGAACGCGAGTATTTTTAAAGACTGGTATACCTGATAATATTTCTGGAGATATTTCTATTAAATTATTGTTCATAGTTTTTGCTCTTTTGTGTTTTGATTTTTGTAATCCTTTTGAGGATAGCACAAAAAGTTGTAATAAAAAAGTAGCGATCGCGAAGCGGAACGGAGTTCTATCGCCTGTTTTATCTATGTCAAGATAGACCGATTTTTTGGTGTAGGAATTTCTCATCCTAATTCTTGAGCAGTTTCTATCCATTCTTGCATAATTATTTCTACATTTTGCAGTGCTAACTGATAGGTTTCTCCATCAGCTATACAACCTGGTAATTCAGGAACTTCTGCTATAAATGCTCTTGTTTCTTGACTCCAATAAAGGATTATTTCGTAGTGTAGCATTGACTTAATTTTCTAGATGATATTTAATAATAATTGCACTAATTTATTTGACTTAATAGGTTTTTACTTGTGAGTCTTTAACTAGATATACGCTCTAACGTTCAGGAAATTCTACAAACATTCGAGTAGAAGGGCGATAGTTATAACCCCCAGAAAAAGCAATCTGTTTTAGAGGAGACAGTGGCGGATTAAAATCGATCTGTCCTAGCACTGGCAATGGTACAGTACAAAGCACAAAATCTCCATTGTACTCTAGCCCAGATTTACAAAAAACCCGAACACCTAGAGATGTTTGCTCAATGCGAGTCACCGCATCACCAAGATTAATTTTTTCAGCTAGAGCTGTAGCAAAAGCTTGTGGCAACATATCTGAACCCTTGCTAATCTTAGTAGTTTCAAATATTGGTACTTGTGATAAAGCTTTGGTTAAGTCATCACTAGAAACTAAAGTACGTTTACCATCTTTCAACCTAATGTAAAGCCCTTCTCTTGGATAAAAAGGCTTCAGTTCTAGACCAAAATGTTGAACATAGGCAAGGGTAAGATCGTGAGTTGAAGGGATTCTTGCCGCTCCTGCTTCTACAAAATGTCCTTCACTAAAATCACCGCGCAGGGTTAAAACTCTACCGCCTACTCGATCGCGTGCTTCTAACACTGTTACTTTATGACCAACTGCTGCCAGTTCGTATGCTGCTACCAGACCAGAAACCCCTGCTCCTACAACTATTACTTTTTGAGGTGGAAAACCTGATTCTAATCCTCCTGGAGTTCTTGAGTTTCTGGATTTAACTTGAGCACAGGCTTTTGTACCAACAAAGGTTAAGCCACTAAGCAATAAAAATTTACGGCGATTAAGTTTCAACATAATTAGTTACTCTAAATCAATAACAATTATTTGATGTCAAATACTGATAAATACCTCAAATGTAGAAAAATTTTCTAAATTTTTGTAGTAGTCAAAAAACTAGAGCGGGCAAATATTTACCCACCCTACTAAATCAATTGATAATTAATAATTAGAGATACTTCTCATTATCGATTATCAATTATCCATTATCCATTAATTACTCTATCCCTTCAATTCTATCCTCCACTTGCTGATACAACTCCCTCAACTTATCCAAATTACTCTCACTCGTCTCCCAATAACCACGTCCGTTCACTTCCAACAATGTCGTCACCATTTTCCGGAACGAATGCGGATTCAAATTCAACAACCGCTGCTGCATCTGCTCATCTTTAATAAAGGTCTCATTCACATCCTCATAAACCCAATTATCCACGGCACCGGCAGTTGCACTCCATCCCATGGTATTCACGAGACGCTTTGACAACTCCCGCACTCCTTCATAACCATGAGACAACATTCCCTCATACCATTTCGGATTCAACATTTTTGTCCGCGCATCCAAACGTACTGTCTCTGACAAAGACCGCACCTGAGCATTCGCTGTCGTTGTATCCGCAATATAAGAAGATGGTTTTTTCCCATCATCCCGGAGAGTCGCTACAATTTTTGTCGGGTCAGAATCAAAATAGTGACTCACATCGGTCAAACTAATTTCCGATGAATCTAAATTTTGGAATGTTGCGTCCGCAGTTTTCAACGCTGACTCAAATACTTTCCGGTTATCTTCCATCATTCCTGGGTTATCAGAATTAAACGCAAACGACTTGCGCTTCAAATACATTTCCTGTAATTCCGACTCATCTTCCCAGGTACTATTCTCTACTGCCAAATTAACATTCGCAGCATAGGAACCCGAAGCATTAGAAAATACCCGCGTTGCAGCTTGACGTAAATTTACTCCTAAATCTTCCGCTTGCTTCAGAGCGTGCTTCCGGACAAAGTTCATCTCTTCCGGTTCGTCTGCTTCCGCTGCCATTTTCACAGCTTTATCCAAAAGGTTCATTTGATTGATAAATAAATCTCGGAATACACCGGAACAGTTAATCACGACATCAACGCGCGGACGACCTAATTCCTCCAATGGAATTAATTCCAACTTATTCACCCTACCCAAAGCATCAGGTACAGGTTTCACACCTACCATCCACATTACCTGAGCGAGAGATTCACCGTAAGTCTTGATATTGTCAGTTCCCCACAACACAACAGCGATAGTTTCTGGATATTGCCCACCATTTTCTTGCATCTGTCGCGCCAATAAACGGTCAACCACAATTTTTGCCGACTTAACCGCAGCAGCAGTAGGAATAGACTGGGGGTCGAGGGCGTGCATATTCTTACCAGTAGGCAAAACATCGGGGTTCCGAATAGGGTCGCCACCAGGTCCGGGTAAAATATATTCCCCTTCCAACGCTCGTAACAGGGAACCCAACTCATTATCAGCACAAACCTGCTCAAGGCAAAATTCCAAATATTCAAACAGAGGTTTAATAAGTTCCGCATCAACATCCGGAAAACCTGCTGTTTCCAAAGCTTCTATCCAAGGTGCTTTTTTCCTCATGTTGAAGAAATTGAGTTTGCTAACCATGGAAACTCGACCTTCAGCATCGGTTTGTTGTTTCACTAATGCAGCAACAGCAGCACGAGTCGCTTCCGTAATACTCTGAACTAACTCCACATCTGCCAAAATACCTTTATTATTGTTTTGGTAAAGTTCCTCAATATCTCGGTTGAGACTATTAGCAATAATTCGAGGTAAACCAGTTATCTCTTCCTCTTCTCTGTCTAAACTAGCAATATTTACCAAAGTAGCGATCGCCTCTTCAGCACTAGGAGGTTTACCAATAATGTGCAAACCACAAGGCAACAACCGAGACTCAATTTCCATCAGTCTGCGATAAACATCCCCAACAATTTTATCCCGTTCCTCAGCAGTCAACTCCTGAGCATCTTTTTCTGGCAGCGTCACATCCTGGTCTAAATTCACTATCCGACACTTATCCATAATAGTGTTGACAATGGGAATACCTCGTCCGCTATCCTTCAAAGTTTGATAGGAACCGATCAACTCGTTCAACTCCTGCAAACCCTTATATAAACCAGCATTTTCCGCAGGGGGAGTCAAGTAAGAAATAGTCTCAGCATAACTCCGACGTTTAGCAATAGTCGCCTCACTAGGATTATTCGCTGCATAATAATAGATATTGGGAATACTACCAATCAGATTATCAGGATAACAATCTCCAGACATTCCAATTTGCTTACCAGGCATAAATTCGAGAGAACCGTGAGTACCAAAATGCAGCACCGCATCAGCTTTCCAAATTTGTTCTAAATAAGTATAGTAAGCAGCAAAACCATGATGGGGACTAGCGGAACGAGAGAACAACAACCGCATCGGGTCGCCTTCATAACCAAATGTTGGTTGTACTCCAATAAAAACGTTGCCGAAACTCTTACCGTAGATTAATAAATTTTCGCCATCGCTATTCAGGTTTCCTGGAGGGGGTCCCCAATTTTCATGTAAACGTTCGGAATATGGTGTCAAACTTTCATATTCTGCAACTGACATCCGGTGAGCAATATTCAACTCCGGACTTTGATACTGAGCAGTCGCATCATGGATGACTTGCTTCATCAACTCTTCTGCGGAGTCTGGCAAATCTTGAATATCGTAACCGTTACCTTTGAGTGCTTTGACAACTTCATAGATAGAACCAAATACATCTAAATATGCAGCAGTACCAACATTTCCTTTATCTGGTGGGAAACTGAAAATAGTAATAGCAACTTTTTTATTCAGTTTAGGTTTACGTCTAAGAGTTGCCCACTTGAGAGCACGTTGAGCAACAGCTTCGATGCGGTCTTGGAGAGCGATCGCTTTTCCGGTCGCCCCATCCCGTCCAGACATAATAATAGGTTCGATCGCTCCGTCAAGTTCAGGAATAGCTATTTGCAAAGCTACTTGTATGGGGTGCAAACCAAGTTCGCTTTCTTCCCATTCTTCCGTAGTTTGGAAAACCAGAGGCAAAGCTACCATATATGGTCGGTTCAACCGTTTCAAAGATTCGATCGCCTTCGGATGGTCTTGTCTAGCAGGTCCCCCCACCAGTGCAAAACCTGTCAAAGAAATAACTGTATCTACTAATGGTGTGGGTTCAACTCCTTTAGCAGCAACTTCCCAGAAATAAGCATCGACTGGTTTAGAAAAATCTAACCCTCCAGCAAATACAGGCACAACTCGCGCTCCCATTGCCTCCAACTCTTGCAACATCGCAACATAGTGAGCATCATCTCCCGTAACTAAGTGAGTACGCTGCAATACTAAACCAACACAGGGAGCGAGGGGGTCTTTCAAATCTTCAGAAATGTCTTGGCGCTGGTTGTACCAGTTGAGATACTCTTTAACATCCTCAAACATTTTTGGTGCGAGGGGATGCCAGATACCCATGTCTGGATAAACTACTGGATCAACATATTGGAGAGAGCTGTTTTTCTTATCTTTAAAAACATATTTATCTGCCAACATCAGTAGGAAATTTTCCAGGTTTTCCGACGAACCCCCTAACCAATATTGGAAACTAAGCATAAAGTTTCTAGCATCCTGCGCCTTATCAATAGGCATATACTTCAACACTTTCGGCAGAGTTTGCAACAACTTCAGCATTCCATCTTGGAAAGAAGAACCAGATTTTTCCTTCCGCTTCCGCATGAACTGAGCGATCGCGCTTTTGCTCTGACCTAGTTGTGCCATTGAGAAACTTCCCATTTTATTCAGGCGCATCACTTGAGGCATGGAAGGGAATACAACAGCAGCGTCCAGCTTATCTCGGTGGGGGGTAACAGCCTCCACTACTTTTTCGGCCAGGTCTTCAATGAAAATTAGGGAAGCGATAAAGATGTTAGCTTCAGAAACTTCTTTTTTAAAGTTTTCGTAATTTTGTGGGTCTCTTAATTCTTCTATTAAATAGCCACTAATTTCAATGGCCAAATTAGGACTTTTTTCGTTGATAGAGCGCACCGCTGCTGAGAGAGAACTCTGATATTGTGCTTCTAGAACGATATATACAACTTTTAAGAGCGATCGCCCTTTCAAGTCTTCTGGGACAATGTGGCGAACGGCGGGTTTAACAGATGTGAACATTAAGTATTGCTCCTTGAGGATAATTGCTGATACTTAATGAGTATATTTACCAGAAAATGTGAAAAAAAGGTAGGGTAAGTTCTTGTTTTGATACAATTCTATAAGAATTTGGAAATTTTTCGTTACATTTATTGACAAAATGAGGAGTATATACTCTCAATCTTTGTTCATAAAAGTTAAGGCGATTTGTATACAAAATAATCTGGGATGAGGGTATAAATTATCAATTACCTGATGATGAGAAATTAGGATATGTAATTAGTTTTGCTTATGAATTTAATAAGACAGGACTTAACTAATTTTCTGACCTGCATTTTACTGAGGTAAAAAACAAACCGAGAACGGAAATCACCTCCCTACTCTTCGCTCTCCATCTGGGAGATAATCTGCAAACTCCTTTGATCAGATAACTCCCCTTGACGATTTTCGTTAAGGACTTGCTGCAAAAATATTCCATAATTCTTCATAACAGTCTGAGTATTGGGATGCTCTTCTCCTAGTTGTGAAAACAAAATAGTCAATGCTTTTAAAAATAAAGGTTCCGCTTCTGTGTATCGCCCCTGGAATTTGTAGAGACCTGCCAGGTTGTTGAGACTGGTGGCAATATCTGGATGTGCCGACCCCAGTAGTTGCTTTCTCATTTCCAAAGCTTCTGTATAGAACCCCTAAACGGATCTATTTAAAAATAGAGAAGGAGATGGGGAGATGGGGAGATGAGAGTATTTTTCTACCTGCAAGGGAAGCTACCAGGTTTGCTATTGGGCGACGCGGGGTCTCATCCGCTTTTTCCCCATTCTCGTTCCTGAATTTCCACAACTTCCTCAGGCTGAGGACGGAAGCCAAAAGCACATACCGCGTCCAAAGATACGCTCAGGGGTTCTATAATCCATCCAGGCAGTCAGTATGGGCAACAAACACTCACGACCAAGGTGCTAGAGTGTTGGCAATGCAAGCAGATGGTAATTTAGTTATCTATGCAGATGGAGGCCGTGTTCTTTGGGCTTCAAACACTCATGGGAATCCAGGTGCTTTCCTAGCTATTCAACAAGATGGTAACGTGGTTGTCTACACCAATCGTGGTGTGCCACTTTGGTCTACGGGTACAAATGGTCGTTAATTGGCTATTGGCTGAGTACGATCGCCGATCGCGTAGGCTATGTTAGCAGGGAAGCAATCTATCAATAAATAGATAATCTCTGTTCCTGCGTAACTCACAAAATCCTTTGCATAACTAATCTAGCCACAGCAGTAAGGTGTGTTAACAATAGGGAACTTACCACAGGATTAACTCAACTCATCCTTGAATGTTTCCCTGCCTATCCCTGTACTAAATCGAACAGCTTGGCGATCGCATTGCAGATAAGCTCTAGAAGTCTTCTCTGTCTGCGGGCAGCAAAAGTTTTCGATATAATGCTAAGTAAACATTTTTTCCTCATGCCAGTTTATGAACTACCGAGACATCATTACAATTGAGCCTGAAAAACGTGGTGGTAAGCCTTGCGTCCGTGGCTTGCGTATTACAGTCTATGAAGTCCTTGAGTACCTAGCTTCTGAGATGACTGAAGCAGAAATTCTAGACGATTTTCCCGATCTGACGCGAGAAGATTTAAAAGCATGCATTGCTTATGCTGCTGACCGCGATCGTCGGTTTATGAGTGCCCCATTATCCCCATGAAATTACTTTTTGATGAGAATCTATCGCCTAAATTACCAAACCGTTTGAGCGATTTTTTCCCAAACTCCCTTCACCTTCGAGATGTGGGCATGAAAGCGACAATCGACCCAATCGTTTGGGATTATGCATGCATACAACGATCTAATCATCGTCTCGAAAGATGCTGATATGCACGATCTGAGTTTAGTATTTGGAAATCCACTGAAAGTGATTTGGCTTCGCCTTGGGAACTGTTCGACATTACAAGTTGAAAATTTGCTGCGTCGGGAGTTTAGCGCGATCAAATTATTTGACGAAGATGAGACTTTATCCCTGCTTGCTTTATCATGATGCACTAGGTTTTTACCTGCTGCGATCGCATACATTTTGTTTTGCGAGCGCTTGCTTGCTATACTTCCCTCAAAGACAGTCCATACCGACGAGACAAACACCGGGAAGTTAAAAGCTGCTGGAGTAAAGCAATGGTGAAACCTTCAATTCTTGACCCTGCCACAAGTTACAGCTTTAGCCAGTATAACACCCTAGCCTTTGACACCGCCGATGTTCTAGCGGGACTTGAACGATAAAAAGCAGAAAATTAGGATATAATGCAATTAAATCAAGAGTTTCACGTTGAGAGGTAAGAGTTATTAATGGCTTTTAGTGATTATAAAACTATTGCTCAAGTTCAACAAGAGTATAAGATCAAGTATTTGGAAGCAGACTTTATTGAAATTACCCATTTAAAACCTTCTGATCTGTTTGTCAGGGAATTGAAATTCAGCGAACAGAACATGGATATATACACATCTGAATACTCAAGATGTGAAAATATTATTTATCCAATTTTAAGAGAAGTTTATAAAAGTTTTATTGATAAGTATACTCTTTGGAGCCACAAGTTCATAACATACGATACTAAACTAAATGGAGCGCCTGATTACTTGTTTTCAACAAAGTCAGAATTAGGTAAAACTGTTTTGGGTTTTCCAATCGTCGTTGTTGTTGAAGCAAAAAAGAATGATTTTAGTGAGGGATGGGGGCAATGTCTCGCTGAGTTGATTGCTGTGCAAAAATTAAATAAAGCCGAGGAACTTGCTGTGTATGGGATAGTAACAGATGGAGAATTATGGCAATTTGGAAAATTAGTATCCGATGAATTCACAAAAAGCAAGTTGAGAATTGCTATTACCGATTTAGATAAAATTTTCGGAACAATAAGTTTTTTATTGTCAAGCAAAAGGGAAGCAGATTGAAATTAAACTCGGTTTTTTCTTGCCTTCAACACCAAAGTTTAATAGTATCCCATGTCCTTTATTGAAAATCAAATAGGGGTTCCCCTCTGCAATCCAAGGTTTGAAGAGGGGAATTCTCACTCCATTGTTAAATTTGGGTAAAATTAGCGGGGTCTTGATCGCGCCGATCGCGTACTGGAATGGGTATTCCTTGGCGATCGCCAGATAGAGCTGCCGTCGTTTCTAATGCTTCTCTCAGTCGTTTGCTAGCATAGATAGACATATCTCTGGGTACATTAATACGATCGCGCAGGTAGCGCAGGGCTGGATCGGAAGCAGATGGTGGCGGACAGAGTTCTCCTGTTATCATGTAAGTCAGAGCGCAACGCAAGGCTTCATCAAAAAGGCGATCGTCCGCTGGATTAACGCGAATGATATTCTCACGATGCTTGATCACCCGTTGCAGAGCTTCTGTTCGAGACGTTTCGGGTTCTGGATACATCACATCTGGTAATCCCAACCAAGGACCGCAATCGACTCGTTTTTGATTAATCTCAGTTTGAGACTCTTGGTTAGGATAACATCCGCCCATTTGCGGTGGTAAATCGTGGGCATGGGTATGAAAATCGCTTTGTGTTCCTCTATAGGTGGATCGGGTTTCCATAGCATCAAACCAATCAGAGAGCTTTGGGTTTTCTTCCCGCAATGAATAGCCTTTGTAGTAGTAGAGACTGGCATTCATCCGCTCGATGTATGGAGTAAAAACCAAATCAACTATACCAAATTCTTCCAGAAAATAAGATCCTGGAGTACTGGCAAGAGCTGCTTCAACTTTAGCCACGATGGTGGTAAATTGATCTCGACTGCGTTGTTCGTCCCTTTGCGATCGCGTGGGGTAGCACAACCAACTACACCAACCGCGAAAGAGTAGGCGTTCTAGCTGGCGCAGAGGCAGCGCTCGGCGATCGCCCATTCCCACCCGATTTAATGGACCAAATGCGTTTTCTAATGCTAATAAGATATTATCACTTTCTGTAATTAACTGACCGTCAAGTTCTAGCGCAGGAAGCATTCCCGATCGCACCTTTTGCTTATACCACTTTTCTTTCGTTCCATAACAGAACATAGTGACTTTCTCGATACGGTACGGAATTTGCTTTTCCTCTAACCACAGCCACACTTTTTGGCAATAAGGACACCAAGCATGATGATCGCGATAAAGAGTAACTCGCACATCTGATTCGGCTTGTCCAAACAGCCGCAATCTTGCTTGGGAATTGGTTGGTCCGTTAATGGTATCTCGCTCAAATGTGGCGAGTTGTTGTAGTTCTTCCCAACTCAAAGGCAAAGATTTGGTCGATATCATAAGTTACTCCAGAAAATAATGTTCAATTTTATCACAACTTCATTTATCCGATTCGGAGTCTGACGGTTAGCAGCTTGAGGAATATAGGAAACCATGCGATTGTTCATACTTTCGCCCAAAAATTAAATAGGGCTAAGGTGTTGAGAGGGTGGGGAGTGTGGGAAGTTTGGGGAGGGTGGGAAGACAGAGAAAGTAGGAGGAATAATTTTTCTTTGATTTTTCTTCCCCTCCTCACCCCCAAATTCTGAATTTTTGAGGGTAAGGGAATTAAAACAGGCGCACTTTTTTAGAGTCGAAAAAGGCTAAAAGCTTTATTTACCGAAAAATTGTGGTTTAAAGCCTCCCCTTTTAAAGGGATAATAGAGAAAAATTTTCCTTTGAGTCAATCCTCTTCTTGTCGCTGATCGCGCGATACCAGACCCCAAGATGGTGGAAAAATATCCGAAATGCTAGAATTCAGTTGTTCTGGACGCATAATTGTGTCATTGAAATTACCGATCTAAAACCTTCTGATTTTTTTGTTAAGGAATTAAGGCTGCACTCAGAAAAATTGTAAAATATAAGTCCTAATAAAATCAGAGGCACTATAAATGTCTAAATCTAGTCAAGTTTTAATTGATGCTTTTCTCGCTGAACGTAATACACCAAATCCTCTCGGTGACCGTAGTCCTACCTGGGGTCGTCATGTAGACGATCTTTCTCTGGTCGATCCTGGAGAAATTGCAGAAAGTGTTGTAGTTATTGAACCCTGGGAGCATGTTGGCGAACGACCCAAGGATAAAGTTGGGGTCATTGCATCAGAGAACGTGGCCTATATTGTCGATCAGATACTGGGTTTACCTACCCTTATTGTGCCCGCTTGGAAGCATGGTATTTCTGACCTAAAGCGCTTTGCTTCCCTGGCAAGGGTAGCCAAACTTATAGTATTGGAAGGGGGCAAACCGGATGTTCATGTAAAAGATACTTTTTCGCCAGCATTTCCTCGTTCAGATGCTACGCAACTGATTGTTGAATTCCTCTTAAAACAGGTGCCTTTCATTGGCATTTGTCTCTCTCATCAGCTTACGGCGCAGGCCCATGTAGAATTAATCCGTGAATCTGTGGATCGTCTAGAAAAATCACAACAACCAGCGTTTGTTGCTGTCAGTCGTCGCATTGCCGAGGTGGCAAATCGCCTGAAGGTCGAAAAGAGTTATGGTACTGTCGCCCAATCTTGGAATGATGAATCGTTTGCAGTTGCTAAGAATGAAGAAATTAGCCATTCTAATACACGTTTATACCCCTACCGGGATCTTGAGATTCCTCATGTTCCGACTGAAATCACGGAGGCATATCGTGTAGTAGCAAAACGTTTTGATGCTATCATTGATGTAGCACTCCAGTACGAGAACAATCTGCACATTCAGGCATTTCATGGCAACGAAGTATCAGAAGAATCAATGCGGTTCGTATGTTGGGCCTATCAGCAAATTCACCATGCGATAACTGCTTACAGCCTTGAAGCGGCCTCGATACTAGACCTACAAAGCCTAATGGATGCACCCATTGGTGTCGAAATTTTAGCTTCAACACATACTCAAAGTGGCGATCCGTTATGTGAGGTGGCAGCAACCGGTATTTATTGGGATAACGGCCGGAAAGCACTAACTACCCAGTTTCACCCAGAACTTGATGAATCGTTAATAACAGCATCTGAAGGTTGGGCACTTTCCTGGGAAGATATGAAAAATTCTGATGGAATTCGTTTGTTAGCACGTATACTTCAGTCAGTTCTCTAAAAATGAGTAAGAAACCGCTTCCCTCATCAATTTAGGGCAAATGCCATTGAGGGCGAATGCTATTCGCCCCTAAATATGTCGTTTTCAAGGGAGTTGTATGCGTAAGTCCTGATGGTATTAATTCTTATCCTCAAATCCTGCCACTTCAGATAAAGTATAAAGAGGTCTACCTTTCACTTCTTCATAAATACGTCCGATATATTCTCCTAAAATTCCAATACTTACTAATTGTACTGCTCCTAAAAAGAAAATTGCCATGATAATTGTTGCCAAACCAGTTAATGGTGAATCTGGATAAAAAATCCGCCAATATAAAACTAAACAAGCCATCAATAAAGCAATACAAGCAGCAAATAATCCTATATAAGTAGAAAGTCGTAAAGGTACTTTAGAAAAAGAGACTAAACCATTAATTGCTAAAGCTAAAGACTTAGCAAAAGTATATTGAATATCACCAGCAAAACGAGGTTCGCGCTCAAATTTAATTGCTGTTTGTTTAAAACCAACCCATGCTCTTAAACCTCGAATATAACGATTAGTTTCTGGCATTTTATTCAACACATCTACCACACATCTATCCATTAAACAAAAATCTCCCGTATCAATGGGAATATCCACATCTGCTAAATGTTTTAAAATCCGATAATATAGAAAAGCAGGCAACTTTTTTAACCAACTTTCTTGATGTCTTTTTGTGCGTTGAGCATAGACAACTTGATAACCTTGTCGCCACTGTTCAATTAAGTCTGGAATTAATTCTGGTGGGTCTTGCAAATCTCCATCTAAAACTACAATAGCTTTCCCCCTAGCAAAATTTAAACCAGCAGTAACAGCAATTTGATGTCCGAAATTACGGGCAAAACTTAAGTAACAAATTCGAGAGTCTTGTTGATGTAATTCTCGGAGTATTTGTAGAGAGCGATCGCGACTCCCATCATTAATTAAAATTAATTCTACATCTCCATCCATTCTATTCAGAATGGCACTGATACGCCGATATAATTCTGGGAGATTTTTCTCTTCGTTATAAATAGGAATTACTATAGAATATTTCATAAAAGTAGGAAGAAGGAAGAGGGAAGAGGGAAGAGGGAAGAAACAATAATTTCCTATTAAAATAGATTTTTCCATAAATCATATTATCCTTTTCGAGCTACTCTTGTAGAGATGTTTTATAGAACATACAGCGTATTTCATATTAGCCAGGTATACCAGTCACTGGTAAGATGCCCGCACTACAAACACTTTAGCATTTATATTTGTACCTCATCTATCTGCAATCTGCTGTATCTACATTTCTGAAATTGGTTGAATAATCTTAAACTAAAACATAATATAATACCACTGAATGAATTTATGGAAAATATGATAAGCTAAGAATAGTTTAGATTCCCTATTCCCTATTCCCTATTCCCTATTCCCTATTCCCTTTGACAAAAATTTAGATATATGGTTTCAATGCAAAACAGCTTATCAAATAATTTATGGAAAATAAATCAACAATTAGCAACAGTATGTTTATCTCATCCTTTTGTGCAAGGAATTGCTGACGGTACACTGCCTCATAAAAGTTTTGCCTATTATGTAGGACAAGATGCTTTTTTCCTCAAAGCATTTGCCCGTGCTTACAGTATTGCTGCAGCTAAGTCCCCAGACTGGAAAACATTTGAACTGTTTCATGCTCTCGCAGGTGGGGTAAAAGAGGAATTGCAACTGCATCAAAACTATGCGGCAGCATGGGGAGTAAATCTAGAAACTATTACACCAGGATTTTCTACACGGCGTTATACAGATTTTTTATTAGCAACAGCTTGGAGTAATAATATTGGAGCGATCGCTGCAGCAATGACTCCTTGTATGCGACTTTATGCTTTCTTAGGACAACAGTTGGCTACACCAGAAATCCCAGAGCATCAATATTCTGAATGGATTCGTACTTACAGCAGTCAGGATTTTGAACATTTGACGCAAAAGCTGGAGAAAGTGATAGACAGTTACGCAGATAATACTCAAGAAGCAGAATCAACCTACTGTTATGCCATGCTCTGCGAACGAGATTTCTTTCAAGCAGCTTGGGAAATGGCAAGTGTTAACAGAGTAGAGGAGTAGCTAGGAGGAGGAGAAAATAATTTAACAGGACTTACGCACGGAAACTAAATCTAGTGAGGGCGCCATTCAGAGCTTTGCGGAGCGCAAATGCCATTCGCCCCTACATATCAATGCAGACATAAAATGCCGGAATATGCCTAGATAATTCCCACTCTCATCCTTCCTTTCTCCCGACTCCTGATATAGAATCTGGTTACACAGTATATGTTTATAATTCTATCCACACTTCTATCTCCCAAGAATTCTAATAAGTATTCAACCGGATTTGACATAACTCCTTTCTCCTGACTCCTGACTCCTGACTCCTGACTCCTTCTTCTAACGCCCCAACTTATTCGGAATACCTTCACAACCACCAGGTATCTTTCTCCTACTTTTTTCCCCAGACCAAGCACAACAATAATAACGTTGTTCGTCAGACAACCGTTTGACTCCATTAAAGTCAACATTTTCTACCACTGCACCAGTACAAATACCTGTTTGATAGTTAGGTACATGAGTACGACTGCGAGGAGTAGCAGTTTCTGCATTACCATAGAAAAATCTTGCTCCTCTCAAGTCAGCACCTACCAGACTTGCTTCATACAAAATAGTACGAGAAAAATTTGCTTTGACCAAGTCACAATCACTAAGATTAGCTCTAACAAGATTAGCATCACTTAATTCTGTCCAACGTAAATCTGTTTTTGTCAGGTCAGCACCAGCTAACATTACTCCTAAGTCAATCACACGAATACCATATTCCCTGTCTTCCGCATAACCCCCATTACCATCTAAAATAGGCCGACCAAGTTGGCGATCGCGCTTAATCGGTGTTATTAGTCTAGACTGAGATAAAAATCTGAGAATTTTCGCTTTACCTTCTCCATCTACACTTTTAATAATAGCTGCTGTACGTCCTTCAGCGATCGCTCTTTCCTGTGGCCAATCTTCCAATAAACCTTTTTCATCCATTGCCAGATCGGAAACTCCTTGAAAGTAAGCATCAATGGTTTGTTGTTGAGTAATGCGGTTTTGCTGAATGGTCAAATCTTTGGAAATAACGTATTGTCGCCAAGCTACATATACAGCAATAATTGCAATTAAAATTTGACCCAAAGCTCCGATGAGTTCGCCCACCGCTCCAATGGCATCCCAGTTAATCTGAATATTACGAGTACCTGGTTCTTGGTTTGCTCCACTTAACATCAGTAAACCAACAATAGCGGCCAAGATACCAAAGCAAGCAATAATCAGATTACGCCAAACTGGAGGAATGAGGGTTTTCCAGACTTTACCCCAACTAGGCCAAATCATTCTGATGGAAGCTACCATTGCCACAACCGCGCTGCTATAACCAAGCAGCACATTATCTATGGCTAACCCCAGAATCATTACGGCAATTGCTGTCAGGGAGACAATGGACGCAATTCGATTCTTTGGCCCTTCCTCTGCTTGATTGTTTGCCAAACCATTAAGTTGTGTGGGAGAGGAGGGTAACATTTGTTCTATTTCATTTTCTACCAAGTTTAATTGCTCTATTGGTGTTTTTACAGGAGCGATCGCTGCTTTTGTGCCATTAGAATTTTCTGAGGTTGGACTGGTGTTTTGAGAATTAGCTGAAGAAGAGTTTGAATCATTATTCATATAATTTTTAATTTTGATTTTTTTGATAGACAATTAATTTGTTAAGTTTTTGTAATATCTATAAAAAACTGAAAACATTAGAAAAGAGAAGTTATGCCAATAATTTTACGGGTAAGTTTAGCTAGAGGTTAGGTTTTATATCAATTATATTGGGACTAAACCTGCCAAGACATTAGAAGTCAAAAGTTAAAAGTTAAAAGTCAAAAAATATTGATTAATCTAGGACTCAGTCAAAAGTCAAAAGTCAAAAGTCAAAAATTAGAAGCAAAAAAATATTAATTTAGGACTCAGGGGGGTTTTGATTAATTGAGATAAGGACTTTGACTTTGAGTTGGATGTGATAAGTTAACTTGACTATTTATCAAAATAATTGGGTCGCGCAACTCCGCCTTTTAAGGCGAAATATTTTTGGAGAGTTGCTCAAATCCCCTACTTCCCCTCCTGGGAGGGGGAGGGGCGAGGGGTGGGTTGACTTCTGTACGTCGCCAATCCGACGGCTCCCCTATCTAACTTCTGACTTCGTTAAGGCTCAGAGGCCGTGTATTTTCTATTAGGATAGATAGAAAGAGGTTCAAAAAGTACCTTTGTTTAAAATTTAGCCATTACTTTGATATTGTAAAATTATGACAAATTCTGAAATTCTAGTTAAGAAGGAAAAATTAGAGAACCCACCTTTGGAAATACATTATTTGGGCGATCGCTCTTTGCGTCAGTCAGCAAAGCGTGTGAATAAGGTAGATGATGATATTCGGAAACTGATACGAGAAATGCTCCAAACTATGTATAGTGCTGATGGTATTGGTCTAGCTGCACCCCAGGTGGCTGTCCAAAAACAAGTAATTGTTATAGACTGCGAGCTAGATAATGCTGCTACGCCCCCTCTAGTTTTGATTAATCCTACGATTAAAAGGTATGGTAAAGAAGTTTGTCTTTTCCAAGAAGGGTGTCTGAGTATTCCTGGGGTTTATTTAGATGTTAAACGTCCCGCAATAATTGAAGTTACCTACAAAGATGAAAATGGTCGTCCGAAAACTCTTCAGGCTAAAGAATTATTATCTAGAGCAATTCAGCATGAAATGGACCATCTTCAAGGGGTGCTGTTTGTAGACCGAGTAGAAAATAAATTGGCACTGAATGAAGAGTTGACTAAGCATAAGTTCTCTCCTAAAGCTGTCAAATCTGTTGCTTAAAGTCTCGCAAAATTAATAGACATTTCCAGAAAAGAGGCAACAGGCAACAGGGAGGAAAAATTGATAATTTCTTGATCAGAATTGATTTTATTTTTGATTTTTACCAGATGTCTAATAGACATCTAGGAATAGGGAGTAGTAGGGACGTTGCATACAAAGTCCGTACAAAGTAGGGGGAAATAATTGGGGCTTACCGATCTAATCTAAAAGCATTGACATATAAAGACAAGTGCCTTTTTGGGGTCGAATTGCAGTACCTGGTTTTTAGCTGTTGATGCTCATGCATGGAGCGTATTTTAGGCTCATAGTTGGGCAGAAAAATCCCAAATTGACAATTCTTACTCCTACTTCCTCGCTCATTCCCATTTCTCCCCTCCTGGGAGGGGGAGGGGCGAGGGGTGGGTTGTCTCCAGTCTCCAGTCTCCCCCTCCTGGGAGGGGGAGGGGCGAGGGGTGGGTTGTCTCCTACCCCAGCAAAAAGACTTTCCATCAGCAAACCCTAATTGATGATTTATGTACGGTAATTGATTTTATAGCAAAGAACGAGTTGATGATGAATCTTAGACAGAGAAATTCTTTTCCCACTGTTGCCTGTTGCCTGTTACCTGTTTCCTGCTATATTTTTGATTTTTACCAGATGTCTAATACAAAAGCAATAGTCCAGAAGTTTAAGATTTATTAGTTCTTAACTTTAGTGATTATCATAAAAAATTAAAATAGTCAATATTTTTGGAGAAGAAAGTTATGGTAGGAACTCCTAAATCAACATTGCTTTTGGGTGGGTCTTGTATAGCAGCGATCGCAGCAGTTGGTTCTATTTTTGAGTTATCTTCTGGGGAACCAGAATTAGGTGGTCTAGTAACAGGGATAATTTTGAGTCTGAGCATTCCTCTAGCTACTTTACTCTTTTATTTAGCAATTCAAGACGCTAAGGCGAATCAATAGAAATTAAAGAAGCGGTCAGCACTCAGCACTCAGCAAGATTACTTTTTTTAAAGTGCCAGAAGGGGATAGGGGACACCTCCTAAGATTAAACGACAAGCTAGAAGTCAGAGATTTAAACCCAAGCTTTTAGCAGTCTGAAAGCTGAGTGCTTTTTGCGGAGCATTCTGGTACGGAAAATACGGATCGCTAGTTAAGCAATAAACAATGGACAATACAGCAGATTGCAGGTATATGAGGTACAAATATTGATGATAAAGTCTTCGTAGTGTGGGCATCTTGCCCACAACAGATGTACCCCACTGATATGAAATATGCTGTATAGCAATGTGTGCTGGCATATTTACAAATTACAAGAGGTGTCCAATAGCTAAAAGTCTTATATTATCGGTTTTTTATTCCCCCAGATAAGCTGTTGCCTTCCGGAGCTATTGCCTGTTGCCTGCGCACGGCGCTATATTTAATTGACAATTAATTGTTCATTGCTTATCAATAATTATTTTGACTAAAAATTTTAAAGATATCTAAAAAATGGCATTTCTGCGACAACTGTCTACAAGAGGGGTATACGAGGAAAAGCTCATAAAAAAGTATCTATCTGAGATAGAGGAGATAGTGCTAGGACGCGATCCCAAGTGTCAAATTGTCCTAGAGACAAAATTTTATACAACGGTTTCTCGCCGTCATGCCCTAATTCGTATTCATACCAAACAGGCCAAAACTACTGGTTTAGTATGGGAAATCTGCGACCTCAATAGTTCTAATGGTACTTATATTAATGGACGAAGAATACAGGGAAGTCAAATTTTACAGGTGGGCGATCGTATTCGTCTGGGTTACAAAGGACCAGAATTCATCTTCGATAATTTATCCTACCAAAAATCAACCTTATCAGTATCACAATCAGTAAACTCTACTTCACTTCCTGTCAATTCTGTTCCTAATGTTGAAGATGTTGAAGATACTGAGTCGATAACTTTGACCCAGTTATTTCCTATTGCCTCCACAGGAAAGCAATTAGCTAAAAAAGCCTATCTTTATCCAGGTATTATCACTGTATTTTTTGTGATTTTAATGTTTTTAACCGTGGGTAGAGCAATAGCTTTCAATTTTTTATTAGCAGCTTATATTGCTACTGCTGCTTATTATTTCGTTTATCAACTTTGTGGCAAACAGAAACCTTGGTGGGTATTATTCGGAGTAGCTTTAACAACTGTTATTATCTTATTAAGTCCAATTTTGACATTGTTTATTGGAGTATTTCGTTTTATACTTCCTGGTGATATATCAGTAAATCCTGAGCAAGTTGGCTTTCTTGATTTCCTGATTAGAATGTTTTTTGGCGCGGGATTAATGGAGGAGTTGTTAAAAGCATTACCTGTGTTTTTAGCACTATTAATAGGTCGTAATTTACCTGATCCCTGGCGAAATAAAATTGGTGTTTGGGAACCTTTAGATGGAATTTTATTAGGAACAGCTTCTGCAGTAGGATTTACTTTATTAGAAACTCTGGGACAATATGTTCCGAGTATTGTGGATAGTGCTAGTTTACAATTGGGAGTAGATGCGGGTCAATTGGTAGGATTACAATTGTTAATTCCCAGAATTTTAGGTTCAGTAGCTGGACACATGGCTTATAGTGGTTATTTTGGTTATTTTATTGGGTTAAGTGTTTTAAGACGTCGTAATAGTTGGTTGATTTTAGGCGTTGGTTATTTGACTGCATCTATTCTTCATGCTTTATGGAATGCTTCTGGAGTTTTAAATATATTTCTTTTGGCTTTTGTGGGAGTTATTTCTTATGCTTTTTTAGGGGCGGCTATTTTAAAAGCAAGAGTTCTCTCTCCCACAAGAAATGAAAATTTTGCGACTCAGGTTTTAATGAAGTAATATCTAAATTTAATTAAGCAAAAAAATAGATTAATTAACCATAGGCTATATATTTTTGCTTGACCACAGGATTACATTTAACCATCACCACAATTGGACTAATTTCATCAGAAGCTATTTAATTTGATTTGATTGGGGGAGTGTTAATTTAACAATATCACTCAGTGAAAAAAGTGATACAACTGGGCGATAAAAAAACAATAGTTTAAGCTTTCCCAAGAAGTTTGGAAACTATATTATTGTGCTAAATTATCATCATTGTAAATAATACCAATTCCCAAAAATAATGCTATAGTTCATGAGAACTTCAGTTATTAAGTAATTAACTTATATAGAATAACTTTTTTGCTACTTTAAGGTAAGTTAATATCAATTATTATTATGTTTTATTCACCTCCTGGTAGGAGTTAGGAGTGGGTACCCTACTCAAGAAAATATAGAAAAGTTTTTGAGAAATAGTATAACAAATTTGCAATTAATCAAAAGTTGCTTCAAATACTCCAAAGCAATTTCTACTTCCAGCTTTTTGTCTGAAGTAAAAATGCCAGTTATACCTACTCCAGCTTTGAATTTTGATTTTTTCTGAGTAAAAGATTGACTTAGAGGCCAATTAACAAGGGAATGCCAGTCTTCTATTCCTACAACTTCAGACAACTTTTTGAAAGAATCAGGAGAAATAGATGTGCTACTCATAAAGCACTTCAATGTTGATATTGAAACAAATGCTGATTCATACCACTCTTTTTGTGTTTTTTTCCAACTTTTTTTGATTCTAGCTATATTTACTTTTTTAATACCTTCTTCTGAAAGACATATAGAACTTGAAGTTTTTTT
Organism: Okeania sp. SIO1H4; assembly: GCF_010672695.1. NCBI lineage: Bacteria > Bacillati > Cyanobacteriota > Cyanophyceae > Oscillatoriales > Microcoleaceae > Okeania > Okeania sp. SIO1H4. The sequence goes on along the minus strand of NZ_JAAHGB010000003.1, from coordinate 227,055 downwards.
TCTGCTCATACAACACCTCCAGTATATGGTCGTTAAATATTGCTATTAGCGTATATTTCTTTGGAAAGAAATTAATGAGTCAGAATATATATAGAACAGAAACAAATGAAAACAAGTAATGTTGCAGTATATTAACTGTACTAACAGACAGAAATAAATTGGCCATAATATATACAAAAAGAGCCAAAATAGAACTAAATTGAATAGTTCAGAGAAAAACATCAATGTGACACCGTTAGTATTGTCACAGTAAAAGTTTGGAGTCATAAAAAAACTTTCAAAATCAACTCAACATTCTCTTTTTTGTCTCAATATTATTGATTGAGGTAAAGTTATCCTGTTTTTTATTAGACCAATTCCCATGCATTAATGCTATACTTCCGATGAACTTCAGTTATTAAGCAATAATAATCGTTTAGTAATGTTTATAACGATTATCGGCATTAAACCAAGATATCTTATCTCTTTTAACCCTACTCCCTACTCCCTACTCCCTACTCTCAAGGAGATGTAGCAATACTTTTGAGATTTGGTATTAGATATCTCCCAATAAATAATCAGTTTTGAAAAATACCGGAGAATAAAAACGGAAAATAACTCTACTCAAGAAAATCAAACATTCCCAAGTTGTATCGAAACCCAGGAAGTGACTCCTATTAATTTAATTTATAAAGTTGCCGACCTGGCAATTGAAAATAGTGATGCTGGTTTAATTCCTGCTGGAGCATTGGGAAGTTCTATTGTTATTTGTGCGATTGCCCACTCAGCAATCAAATTAATCCGCGCATTGCGTTAGTAGAATATTTTTTAAAAGGATATTTGTACAGTCAAAAAATCTAGAAAAACCTCTACTCTATGACCTCCGAATAGAGAAGTTTTCAAAGTACCATTCTTTTGTCAGGAAGGAGGGTAGGGTAGTTAGGTTTTTGATTGGCAAATCACTTACCTATTTGAGGGGTAAATTTTCTAGATTAAGTATAGTGCTATAGTTTTTTTCCTAACTGTGGAAAGACTCTTCTGTGAATAGAAAGCTTTTCAAACCACTATTATCTTTTCGGGAAGGGAGTAACAGCAGTAAGATTTTGGAATTTGCAAATCATTTGTCTATTTGAGGGATAAATTTTCTAGATTAAGTATAGTGCTATAGTTTTTTTCCTAACTGTGGAAAGACTCTTCTGTGAATAGAAAGCTTTTCAAACCACTATTATCTTTTCGGGAAGGGAGTAACAGCAGTAAGATTTTGGAATTTGCAAATCATTTACCTATTTGAGGGATAAATTTTCTAGATTAAGTATAGTGCTATAGTTTTTTCCCTAACTTTGGAAAGACTCTTCTAGCAATAGAGAGATTTTCAAAGCACTATTATCTTTTCGGGAAGGAAGCAACAGGAGTGAGATTTGGGAATTTGCAAATCATCTACCTATTTTCGGGGTAAATTTTCTACATAAGTATAGTGCTATAGTTTTTTCCTGCCGTACATATTATTTTTCTACCTACCAAATTTAGGCCATAACACCTGGACAAAAAAATCATTCAAAATCTTGTTACATTGAAATGCCAGTTGATTTTGATCTAATTCATCTTTAGTAAAATAAGCTAAACGTTGACCTTCATTAAGTTGAATTTGCTTTAAATCTAAGTCTATTTGCTTCCAGAAAACGTAATGTTCTCTATCATAAATATTGTACTTTTGAAAAAAGTTAATATCTGTTAATTCAATTTCGATTTCTTCCCTTATTTCTCTGCATATACATTGTTCAGGAAGTTCACCATTTTCAATAAATCCTCCTAATAAATTCCAAGTATTAGGAAAAGGAATAGAATCTTTATTATCTCTAAGCACGAGTAAAATTTGCTGAGAACTGTTAAACAAAATAATTACACAACCTTGTAATTTGTTCATATTTTTCTTCTATTAGAATATATTTATTTGGGATATTATATAGATGGGATAAATATAGCGATCGCCTAATATCAAATCTGGTAACATGGGTGTAATTATATCTTATAGGGACAAATGGTTATCCGCCCTGACAGGGGTAATAATGGAATATAATTGAGAAATATTTGGCAATGATTGAAAATAGAACATTTTTTTATACATACAGCATATTCCAAATATATGAAGTAAAGAGATTAAAAATTGAATGTTATCAGTGCGGGCATCTTGCCAGCTTCGGGAGTAGATAAACAGAATTTTTACCCTGAAAATAAAAAGTCAAACTATTACCCACCCCAAACAAATAATTATCGGCAGTTGTCTCTAGAAAATTCTCCATATCAGTTAACTTATTACTGTGAAGAATCAGATTTTGCCGAAGTAGATAAACAGAATTTTTACCCTGAAAATAAAAAGTCAAACTATCACCCACCCTAAACAAATAATTATCGGCAGTTGTCTCTAGAAAATTCTCCATATCAGTTAACTTATTACTGTGAAGAATCAGATTTTGCCGAAGTAGATAAACAGAATTTTTACCCTGAAGATAAAAAGTAAAACTATTACCCACCCCAGGGAAATAATTAGGGCTTGCTGATAAAATATAAAAGCACTGATAGATAAAGGTTTTAGCCTTTTTAGGTTGAAAAAAATGCCTGGTTTTCAGTTGAAAACCCTCAAAACTTTAGCATAAAATGCAGAATAATAGCAGAAAAATCACTCTTACAAATATATCCAACTATCTCCTAACTACTCTCTACTCCCCCACTCATCTACTCCTGAAAAAGACTTTTTCAGCAAACCCTAATTATCGGCGGTTATCTCCAGAAAATTTTCTCTAGTCATCAACAATAAGATTATTGATTACCCATCCACATTTATCCGTTAATTCATCCCCATCAATAGTCATATTTTCCAAAAGCAAATAAACCGAATTTTTACCAGCGAGTGAAAAATTCAAGTCAGACAAATCTCCAGGAAAATAATTATTGGCAGTTGTATCAAGCAAATTTCCTTGCTCATCTAAAGAAGAAAACGCAAGAGACAAACCATCACATTCTTGATTCAGAAAATTCAGTTTACCAGTAATTTTTACTGATTCGGATATTTGCCCTAAATAGAGAAAATATTTAGAGGTTTGTTTAGTAGTATCCGAGGGGTCTGTCATTAATTTATAACCATTTTCAGAAATTTGAGTAACTGCCGAATAATTATAAGTAATATAAGGAGATTGATTTAAACTCATCCAGTCTAACTGTCTACCTGGACGTTGAGGAATTTGTTTTTGTACTGCTGATAAAGTTTGTACAGCAGTCGCTACAGAAGTAGGGCGAAATCTTTGATAAAAACTGACAGTAATTCCACCATCTAAGATAAATTCTTCTGGCAATTTTCGGAAATCTTGAGCAATGGGAAAATTTTGAGTAAAAGCATCATAGACAAACTTAACTAAATCTTGTTGCCCTGGTTTTAAGACTTGTTCATCAGTTAATAATACTTTCTGAAATGGGTGAGCAATAACTATATATTGTGCTTCTAATAATTCTGGCAATGGGTAAGTATCGCGGGTGTCAATATGTGGTTTACTTATTGCTCTTAAATTCGGCCAAGTTTCAGGATTAATTATCCGATTAGCGTTTCTAATAATATTGGCATTAAAAAGATTTGAGGAAGCAGCTACATATACTAATTCTCGATTTTTGGCTAATTTACTTAGATAATCGCTCAGACGTAAAACTTCATCATAGTCGGAACGAATTAATGGAGAAAAATTAGTGGCAAATAATGGTCGTAGAGAATGATGAAATTTGCCAATTGTAGTTATGCCAAGGAAAAAATTTCCAAGTAACAATATTCCCGTGAGACTTAAAATGATTAATCTAGTTTTGTCTGGAAAAATATTAATGGTCGTCCAGATAAATGAAGCTAATCCTAAAACTATTATTGGCGTAAAATGTAGAGAGTAATGAATATTGCCATAACGGAGTAAAATCAACCATTCAGCTAAAGAAAAAAATCCGAATAATAAGAGAAAAATAGTAGTGGATGGAATTAAATATTTTGTCAGAACACCAACAGAAAATCCTGTGGCAACTAATAGTAAAGTTATTAATCCATAAAAACAGGCATAACGCCAGAAAATGTCAGGTATTGATAAACTCCAAGCAGCATAAAGAGTTCGATAATTTTCTGTCAAAGAACTTTGGATAAAACCCCAAGCAAAAATTGATATAGTCAGGAAACTACTGAGAGAAATCAGACTAATTTTAATGGCGCTTTCTAAAAGTCTTTTCCAGGAATTATTGACAGAATTGAAAGTAGTCAAAAAGTTAATCATAGTTTGGCAACTAACAGCAGCAAGAAAAGCTATGGCGCTATAAGCAAAATGTCTCCTTAAAACAATAGATATGCCCAAACATAATCCAATGACAGGAATTTGCCACCAAGCAGTCAATCTAATATTTTGTAAGTAAATTAAAATCGCCAATAAAATAAATAAAGTCGCTCCAATATCAGGATATCCTCTTAAACTCGGACTCCAAGTCATAGGTATTAATAAAGCGATCGCTACTGTTGACCAAAATACCCACCGAGAAGGAACTGGAATTAATTTTGTCGCGATAGAACCGACCAGCAAACTAAATGGTAATAAATAGACCAGATTAATACTCAAAATATAAACAATTCTTTGATTACCAAACAGATAAAGAAATGGAATTAACGGCAGCACAACCAAATAATTTTTCTGTTGAGATAAAGAACCTAAAATATCATCAATAGCTCTTTGAGGTGATGCTCGAAATAAATTTGTTAAATTATTTGCTGCGTTCTGATATCCCACAAAGTCCCACCAATAAATTGTATGTTCATGAGATATATATATTGATGTTATGACAGTAATTATCAAAACTACAATTAAAAAAATAATGCTATTAATCAGAAAGCTAGACTGTGAATTAAGTTTAGTATTTAATGATTTGAAAAAAGAGTGATTTTTCATATTTATCCCGAAATTAGATATAGCGCTAGGGAATAGGGAATAGGGAATAGGGTTTTAGGATTGAAAAATGTCCTAACCAATTCTTGTAGTGCTATAGCTGTGGTCTTGCCATATAATTCTCATACAATTCTATTGAGCTAATATCAAACTTTTCTGAATTTTACCGTCTTATTATATCTTTGGAAATATCATTTACAGAAAAAAATTCTTATCCTGTGTGTCACTTTGCCAAAATAGACAGAATTAATTAATGGATAATTTTCCCTGATGAGCGGTAATTTTTTTCCCTTTTCAGTAGTGGAGCTGTTTGGCAAAATTTCACAGAATTTTCTCGCAGAAAAATCTCTTATCTTGTTTGTCACTTGACCAAAATAGCGAGAATTAATTAATGGCAAATTTTCCCTAATCACCGAGAAATTTTTTCCCCTCTTCAGTAGTAGAGATTTTGGGCAAAATTTTACAGAATTTTCTCGCAGAAAAATCTCTTATCTTGTTTGTCACTTGACCAAAATAGCGAGAATTAATTAATGGCAAATTTTCCCTGATGAGGGAGAAATTAGTCTCCTCTTCAGTAGTGGAGATTTTTGGCAAAATTTTACAGAATTTCCCCAGAAAAAATCTCTGACACTGTGTGTCATGTTCTGAAAATAGCGAGAATTAATTAATGGCAAATTTTCCCTGATGAGGGAGAAATTTTTTGCCCTCTTCAGTAGTAAAGATTTTGGGCAAAATTTCACAGAATTTCCCCAGAAAAAATCTCTGACACTGTGTGTCATGTTCTGAAAATAACGATAATTAATTAATGGCAAATTTTCCCTAATCACCCAGAAATTAGTCTCTTTTTCAGTAGTGAAGATTTTGGGCAAAATTTCACAGAATTTCCCCAGAAAAAATCTCTGACCCTGTTTGTCATGTTCTGAAAATGGAGAAATTTGTCTCTTGTTCAGTAGTGGAGATTTTTGGCAAAATTTCACAGAATTTCCTCGCAGAAAAATCTCTTATCTTGTTTGTCACTTGACCAAAATAGCGAGAATTAATTAATGGCAAATTTTCCCTAATCACCGAGAAATTTTTTCCCCTCTTCAGTAGTGAAACTTTTTGGCAAAATTTCAGATAATTTTCCTACAGAAAAAATTTCTTATCCTATTTATCACTTTCTCAAAATAATCACAATTAATTGACTAATAGTTTTTTCTTCTTGCTTCTTCCTTTCTCCCTCTTGCTTCTTCCTTCTTCCCTCTTGCTTCTTCCTTCTTCCTTCTTATGCTAAAGTGAGAAAAAATTCAGCCCTAAGAACAAAAACTACAATAAAAATCCGCAATTGGAAGTATTGACATGAAAGCATTAATTCTCTCTGGTGGAAAAGGTACAAGGTTACGTCCTCTTACTTATACAGGAGCAAAGCAATTAGTACCAGTTGCGAATAAACCTATTTTGTGGTATGGCATTGAGGGTATTATCGCAGCAGGTATTACCGACATTGGCATTGTTATTAGTCCAGAAACGGGAAAAGAAGTACAAGAATTAACAGGAAACGGCGAAAAATTTGGAGCTAATATTACCTATATTCTGCAAGAGCAACCTGCTGGTTTAGCTCATGCTGTGAAAATTGCCCAACCATTTTTGGCAGATTCTCCTTTCATTATGTATCTAGGAGATAATATTATTGAGAGTCAGCTAGAACAATTTTTAGAGACTTTCAAAAAAGAACAATTAGATGCTTTAATTCTGCTGCGAAAAGTACCTAATCCCACAGCATTTGGTGTAGCAAAAGTAGATGAAAAGGGGAAAGTTTTAGGGTTAGTAGAAAAACCGAAAGTTCCTCCATCTGATTTGGCACTGGTGGGAATATATTTCTTCTCAAATAAAATCCATAATGCCATTGCTAATATCAAACCTTCAGCTAGAGGAGAATTAGAAATTACTGATGCTATTCAATATTTAATTGACCAACAAACATCCGGTGCAGATCAAGAAATTTCTGTTGAAGCACGTACCTTAGAAGGTTGGTGGTTAGATACAGGTAAAAAAGATGATTTACTCAGTGCTAATCAAATTATTTTAGATACTCGTTTAACTAATTCAGTAAATGGGGAAATAGATTCTCAAAGTCAAATTATTGGGCGAGTAAAAATTGGTGAAAATACTAAACTAATTAATTGTAGTATTCGAGGTCCGGTGATTATAGGAGATAATTGTCACTTGGAAAATTGTTTTATTGGTCCTTATAGTAGTATTGCCGATAATGTAACTTTAATTGATGTTGACATTGAGCATAGTGTGATATTACAAGGAGCAAAAATTATTGAAATTCACCAACGTATTGTTGATAGTTTACTCGGTCGTCGTGCCCAACTAATTAATGCTCCACAACGTCCTAAAGCATTACGATTTATGATTGGTGATGATAGTCAAATAGAATTAACATAATTAGGCAATAGACAACAGGCAACAGGCAACAGGCAACAGGGATAAGGGATAAGGGATAAAAGTTTCCGAGTTTTTATGTATTTTTAGCATTATTGTAGGGTGCGTTAGACGGCTAAAATTTAGACTCGGAACGGTATTATAAATCCGTCGTAACGCACCATTTTAGTCGGTCTAGTAGGTGCGTTAGACGGCTAAAATTTAGACTCGGAACGGTATTATAAATCCGTCGTAACGCACCATTTTAGTCGGTCTAGTAGGTGCGTTAGACGGCTAAAATTTAGACTCGGAACGGTATTTAGAAATCCGTCGTAACACACCATTTTAGTCGGTCCAGTAGGTGCGTTAGACGGCTAAAATTTAGACTCGGAATGGTATTTAGAAATCCATCGTAACGCACCATTTTAGTCGGTCCAGTAGGTGCGTTAGACGGCTAAAATTTAGACTCGGAACGGTATTTAGAAATCCATCGTAACGCACCATTTTAGTTGTTTTAGCTTCACTTAACTGAACTTTTACCCCACCCCGAAGGAGAAACTAATATAAAAACTATATACTTTCTCACAGTTAATTACTATTCCACTCAATTAATTCAAAAATTAATCAATTCCATTACATTAACTCCCCAACTATTTCAGGAAATTATTATCATCAATAATTCTACGGATGATAATTCTATTTATCAACTCCAAAAGAACACCACAATTATTATTGACTCAGAAACTAATTTAGGATATGGAAAAGCTTGCAATTTAGGATTAAACTGGATTTATGACCAAAACCCTCAAGCCATAATTTGGTTAATTAATCCCGACGCTTATTTATTACCAAACTCCCTGGAAAAAGCACATCATTTTTTAGCCAAAAATCCCGAATTTTCCATATTAGGAACAACCGTCTACGAACCCACAGGAAAAGTTTGGTTTAGTGGCGGAAAATTTATTCCTAAAACTGGCAAAATAATTGCTAATGAATTTATCTCCAACACAGAAACATCAATCGCAGATTGGGTGACAGGATGCAGTATGTTAATTAACTTCAAAAACTTTAAAAACTGTCCTGAATTTGATAAAGATTATTTTTTATATTATGAAGACTTTGACTTCTGTAGACGCTATGTAAAACAAGGTCATAAAATTGCCATAACCCAAAAAATATCTGTAATTCATCAACCATCTTCCATTACCAATAAAAATCCCGAATTAAAACTTGAGCATAGCATCTATAGTTATCTACTAAGCTTAGAAAAACATACAAATAAATTAGTTTTAATATATAGATTACTCAGAATTACTATAGCAGCCTTGATTCTGCTACCTATAAATTATAAAATAGCTCGTGTTAAAATCAAAGCCATTAGGAAATTTATCAGATATAATTGTATGTTGGGTAGAACCAAGTGTTAGCGGAGCTTCCTGAAGGGAAACCCAACAAAGTATCATTTAATTAGGAAGAATTTTTGTCTGATTTGAACCTAGTTTGCTGAAAATTTTGGGTTTATCCTAACGGATAAGCTGGCGCTAACGTTCCTCAACCCAACCTAAACTATTCAAAATTTTTGACTCTAACTATAAATGTCTATAGCTGCTTTAGTTAAGCTACCAATAAATTATCAAATAGCTCATGTTAAAATCAAAGCAATTAGGAAATTTATCAGATATAATTGTAGGTTGGGTAGAACCAAGTGTTAGCGGAGCTTCCTGAAGGGAAACCCAACAAAGTATCATTTAATTAGGAAGAATTTTTGTCTGATTTGAACCTAGTTTGCTGAAAATGTTGGGTTTATCCTAACGGATAAGCTGGCGCTAACGTTCCTCAACCCAACCTACACTTATTGCTGGATTCTTAATCCATATATCCGTGCCATAATCCCTGTGAGCGCAAATGTCTAAGGAACTTCTAATTAATCTATCAGTATTAATTCCAAAACCAACAGGAATATCCATCTACGCTAATAACATCCTGCCACAACTTCAACAACTTAATCCTACCCTGTTAGTAGCCAATAATATTTCCAATTTTAACTGCCATCTAATCCCTAACAACATGACGCCCGCTCAGGGAACAAAAGGTCATTTACGACGATTATTATGGACTCAATTTCAATTATCAAATATCTATAAAAAATTACAAGCAAATCTACTTTTTTCTCCCCTTCCAGAAGCGCCTTTATTTTCTCAGTGTCGTTATATAGTAATGGCTCACGATTTAATTCCTTTACGTTTTCCTAAACCTGGTTCTCGCTTAACTGCTTATTTCAAATATTATATTCCTCAAGTATTAAACCAGGCAGAACATATTATTTGTAATTCTCAAGCAACGGCAACAGATATTACTGATTTTTTCCAAATACCACCTCAAAAAATTACACCTATTCCTTTAGGTTATGACTCTCAAATATTCCAATTTTTAGACTTACCTACACAAAATTACTTTCTTTATCTCGGTCGCCATGACCATTATAAAAATCTGCATCGGTTGATAGAAGCATTTGCTAAATTGCCGAATTTTTCCGAGTATGAATTATGGTTTGCCGGACCTACAGATAATACTTATACACCAACATTAAAAACTCAAATTAAAGAATTAGGTTTAACAAAATTAGTCAAATTTCTAGACTATGTTCCTGATTCAGAATTACCCAAAATAATCAATCAAGCGATCGCTCTGGTTTTTCCTAGTCTGTGGGAAGGGTTTGGTTTTCCCGTATTAGAAGCAATGGCCTGTGGTACTCCTGTTATTACTTCTAATATTTCATCCCTGCCAGAAGTTGCGGGAGATGCTGCTATTTTAGTTAACCCGAAAAATGTAGGAGAAATAACAGATGCGATGAATATTATTGCTAAAGATGGAGGAGAGCGATCGCGCCTCTCGACCTTAAGTTTGGCTAGAGCTAAAGAGTTTAGTTGGAAAAAAACTGGTTTAGCTACTAGGGAGATAATTCAGAATTATCTGATTAATAATTTAAGATGATAAGAAAAAAATAGAGCTTTGAAAACTCTATTTTTTCTTGAGAACTATTCAACTATTTGATTACCCAATAAACATTTGCGTTTGTTTTTGTTGTTAGCCACCTTCCATTATTTTCAATACACAACCACTGCCCTTCATAATAATTATTCAGAAAATAAACTTCATCACCATAATTAATAATTGGATCACTATTATCTCTTTTCCGAATAGTCCATTTTTGTTGTTCGTACAAGCCATCATAGTAGTATAGTGCGGGAGTACTCCATGCACCAAGAGTTTTCTTGTCTCCTACAGAAGCTTCGTCGTCTCTATTTTTACTGTGTCTCCATCTTTTATTACTCCACTTCCACCAGACAGTTTAAGTTTTATAGGAGGTTGTGATGTACTAAACTGTGGGAAGTATTCTTCAGGACTTATATCTCCTACCCTTTCTAAAGACGTAAGGATATTTACTGATATGACTCATCAAAGTTCATATAAAAGTTCATATAATTAGGCTTTTCTTCATAGTGAAAATCAACCGTTATTAGCTACCTGCACAAATTGAATCATTTGTCAATCTCATAAAATCTATATGAATATTTATTCAACAAACAATAGACAGCAAGCATTAACGAAGTCAAAAGTCAGAAGTCAGAAGTTAAATATTCCATCTGATCTCCATCTCCCCTACTCCCCAGAGGGAGGCCAGAAACTCCTATAGCAATGTGCGCTGGCATATTTACAAATTGCAGGAGGTGTCCAATAGCTAAAAGTCTTATACTATCCGCAATTTATTCCCCCTATTGCCTTCCGGAGTTGTTGCCTGTTGCCTGCGCGCAGCGCTATACTTCAAAGGCCCAGGAGTAGGCTGGAAAAAAAGCGATCGCCTCCTTCTTAGCTATGGAGCGATCGCCCTTTCATAGATAGACACCCCAGAAATGTTACTTGCAGCGATTAGTGCAGAAGATACAAATTTCACCTTCGTTACAAATATGTGAAGAGAACTAGCGTATTATATCGCGCTCCGTATCGCAAATCGTTAACTAAGTCGAAACTCTCAGGAATTAGGCACTGACAATAAATATAGGGTTTTGTGTTACGCTACCGCTAACACACCCTACTGGACTGACACTATTGCCTGTTGCCTGCACACAGCGCTATAAATAATTCAAAATTATCTATTCAATCAGGAAGTGCTATTCTCTTTCTTGAGAGTGAGAATAACTAAATATTGACGAGGAGTGAAAATTATGGTAGCAATACCATCATTCAAACCAACTTATGGACAAAATACTTTTAACTTATCACCCACAGCAATAACAACAACATTGCCTTGGAACCATACCTTACTGCCCACAACACCCCTATTCGGTACAGATGGCATCCGGGGCAAAGCAGGAGAACTACTAAACGCCCCCCTAGCCTTACAAATAGGCTTTTGGGCAGGACAGGTATTGCGCCAATATTCTCCAAACTGTGGCCTTGTAATTATGGGTCAAGATACCAGAAATTCAGGCAATATGCTAGGAATGGCTCTATCAGCAGGTTTAACCGCAGCAGGGTTAGAAGTTTGGAATTTAGGTTTATGCCCTACCCCTTGTGTTGCTTATCTTACTAGCGTTTCAGAAGCAATAGGCGGGGTAATGATTTCTGCTAGTCATAACCCACCCGAAGATAATGGGATTAAATTTTTTGGTTCCGATGGTACAAAACTCTCTTCAGAATTACAGAAACAAATAGAATCTGGAATTAGAGGAATGGCAGATTTTCCAGCTATTCACAATAACTGGGGACAGCATTACCATAGACCAGAATTAGTCAAGGAGTACCAAGCATCTCTACATTCTCCTTTAATACCAGGACATTTCCAGGGAATGAAAATAGTTCTGGACTTAGCTTGGGGAGCAGCAGTTCATACCGCCCCAGAAGTTTTCCAGGGAATGGGGGCAGAAGTCATTTGTTTACATGACCAACCAAACGGCGATCGTATCAATGTCAACTGTGGGTCTACTCATCTCCATTCCCTGCAACAAGCAGTAGTAGAAAACAAAGCTGATATAGGATTTGCCTTTGATGGAGATGCTGACCGAGTATTAGCAGTAGATTCTCAAGGTCGTTCAATAGATGGAGATTATATACTCTACTTCTGGGGCCAAAGCTTAAGTAAAGCCGGGTTATTGCCAAACAACTTGATTGTCACGACAGTCATGGCCAATTTAGGATTTGAACGTGCTTGGCACAAACAGGGTGGACAAATATTGAGGACTAAAGTAGGAGACCAATATGTTCATGCAGAAATGCAGCGGACAGGCTCAATGTTAGGCGGCGAGCAATCAGGACATATTCTCTGTCCTCACTATGGCCTTACAGGAGATGGTCTAATGACAGCCCTACATTTAGCAGCTCTAGTCAAAAGCTCAGAAGTCTCCCTAGCAGAATTAGTAGACCAAAGCTTCCAGACCTATCCCCAATTGCTCCGAAATGTCCGGGTAGAAGACCGCGATCGCCGAGCTAACTGGAAAAACTGCGAACCATTAGTCAGAGCTATAGAAGAAGCAGAAACAGCTTTAGCAGATGTAGGGCGGGTTTTAGTCCGAGCCTCTGGCACAGAACCACTAATTAGAGTTATGGTAGAGGCAATTAATGCTGAACTCGCAAGCTACTGGACAGAGAACTTAGTTTTAGCAGTCCAGCAATATCTGGCCTAAAACTGACTTAACAATGCCGACAAAACAAAAGTCTAAAAAAAAATCAAAAAGCAAATCAAAAAAGAAAGGCAAACCTGCTGCTCCCCAGGTTAGCAAAAAGGAATTAGCTGCCAGAAAGCGCCAAAGAGCTAAACAAATTCAGCAGGTTATTGGCGCTCTTGTTACTTATGGTGGTCTTGGTCTTGTTATTGGTATAACGTTATTTTTCATAGCGGAGCCAAAAATAGCCCTCGCTGGTGGTGGTGGTGTGGCAGTTTTAGGTTTTTCCTTCAAGTATCCAATTTTAGGACTTTGGGCCTTCCTAATTTATATGCCCTTTGCTGGCACTGTGACTTACTGGATCGGTGGAGGAAGTCCCATTTTTCAGTTAGCAAAAGATGGCTTTTTCATTCCAGCAATGATTGGCATTGGTATGTGGTGCAAAAAAACAGGAAATCCATTCATCATTCCCAAGGTAGTGAAAAATCCCTTATACATTTTATTGGGCTTTTGTCTACTTACTTTACTATTCGTTAATGGTGCTCAACAGTTGGAACCACCAGACCCACTCAGACCAAATGTTAATGAACAAGTTAATGAACAACCAATATTGATGGGAATATTGGGACTCAAAGCATTGATCGGCTACCTACCTTTAATTACAGGTGCTTACTATAAACTCAAAACTAAAAAAGAATTATTACTTGCTGCGCGTCTTACACTAATTTTAGCTATTATCTGTTGTTTACTTGGTATAGTACAGTACCAATTTCTCAGTTCAGGTAAGTGTAAAGGTACTCGTGGTTTTACTGGACAACAACTATTTAGAGCAACTCTAAAAGCTAAATGTTTAGTAGGAGGCGCTCTATTATTTAGTCCTAGTCAGGGTGTGATTCGTTTACCGGGTACTTTTGTTGCACCTTGGCAGTGGGGATGGTTTTTGATTTCTAATGCTGCCTTTACCTTTGCAGTTGCTTTTAGTGACCCCTCTCCTATCTGGCGAATAGGAGGTTTATTTGGAATGGCAGTGGTTTTTGTTAATGCAGCTATTAGCGGTCAAAGAATTGCTCTAGCTCTGGTTCCCACAGTAACTATAATTCTTCTGGTGCTGACAGGTCAGATCGCTAACCTCAAAAGGTTTCTTCCTATAGGTATTGGACTAGGTGTTGTACTGGGAGGAGTAATAGTATCCAATCCTGTAGTTGTTCAGGAGCGGATAGATAGTTTTGTTAGTCGCTGGCAAGCTGCACCACCCACTGCTTTTATTACCGGACAATTTCACGAAGTCAGCTATGTAGGAGTTTTGGGCAAAGGGTTAGGACGGGCTACTAATTCAGCCCGAACTTTTGGTAGAACTAGGTTAATTGAGACTTATTATCCTAAGTTAATTTATGAAATAGGACAGTTCGGCGCAATTGCAATGTTAGTCTTGCTAACCACTATTACTTTTACTAGTTTCAAAGCTTATCGCTCTATTAAAGACAAGAGTCTACGCAGTTATGGTGCATGCTATTGGGTTTTTGTTTTGATTATTAGCTACAACACTTATTACTATCCTCTAGATGTAGATCCAGTTACGGTTTATTACTGGTATTTTGCTGGAGTAGTTCTGAGGTTGCCAGCAATTGATAAACAGGAACAAGCAAGAATTAAAGCGGAAGAAGAAATGGAAAATGGTAAATAAGAAGGAGAAAAATGAACGCACAATCTCTAAAAGAAAAAAATCAACAATTAGCTATTCCTATTTCTGTTGTCATTCCTACCTATAATCGTGAAGAAGCTCTGGTAGATACGATCGCGGATGTTATTGCACAAGACTATCCTAATTTTGAAGTTTTGGTAGTTGACCAAACTGCTACTCATAAACCAGAGACTCAAGCTTATTTAGAAGAACAAGCAAGTTCTGGAAAAATTAAATTGTTCCGTCTGACTTGGGCGAGTTTACCAGGGGCAAGGAATTATGCGGTCAGACATTGTAGTGGCGAAATAATTCTTTTTATTGATGATGATGTACGCTTGGAAAAAGGATTTTTGGCTGCCCATGCTCGTAACTATGTTGATCGCCCAGAAGTAGGAGCAGTGGCGGGACGAGTATTCGATCGCATGAAATTAGGAGATTCTGGTGGAGAGCTGGAAATAGAAGATTTACCCCCTGAAGCATCAGACCCCGGTATTGCTTGGTATCATATCGATTTGGTACATACAGTTAAGGCTCAACGAGTGATATCAGCAAGAGGTTGTAATATGTCTTATCGCCGAGATATTTTTACTAAGTATGGTCTGAGTTTTGATGAGCGGTTTCGAGGTAGTGCAGTACGGGAAGAGTCAGATTTTTGTTTGAGGTTACGACAAACTGGTTATCAGGTTTGGTTTGACCCAGAAGCTTCTCTAGTTCACTTGGGTGAAGAAAGTGGAGGTTGTCATGATATTTCAACGCGATCGCTCAAATATCAAGTTACTTTTTATCACAATCACTTTTTCATGGGATTAAAAAATCTGACTCTTAATCAATGTCTGCGTTTCTTTGCCAAATTATTTGATTGTCATGTGTTGGGCAACCCTCCTTGTTATAAAGGTGGCTCCCCTATCAAAATAATTACCCGTGGAGGTTTCTATACTCTTGGTTTTTTGAGTGCTGTTCAAACAAAGGTTAAATCTATTTGGGATGATGGGCAAATTTATACAAGGGAACAGGGAATAGGGAACAGGGAATAGGGAACAGGGAACAGGGAGGAATAATTGATAATTTATGGATAATAATTGATTTTACTGTTGATTTTTGGAGATGTCTTTAAAGAAAGTTAAAAATTAGAAATAAGTAGAGACTTTGTATGCAACATCAGTCCATAGGTTGAAGTAAAAAAATCAAGAATTAACACGCTATTTATTATGAAATTTATCGATCCTAAAACAGATTATGCCTTCAAAAAAATCTTTAGTTCTGCACAGAGTAAAGATATTATAATTAGTTTTCTCAATGCACTACTTTATGAAGGTCAGAATACTATCCGTGACTTAGAATTTATTGATACCTATGAACCTGGGTCAGTAGCCATTCTCAAAGATTCATATTTAGATGTGAGGGCTAAACTTGATAATGGCTCTACAGTGATTATTGAAATGCAGGTTTTAAATATCGAAGGTTTTAATAAACGAGTTATTTATTATGCTGCAAAAGTTTATGTTAATCAACTCCAGCGAGGTAAAGTTTATACAGGTCTAAAACCAGTAATTTCTTTAACTATTGCTGATTTTACGATGTTTAAGGAGAGTGAAAAAATTATTACACGCTTTGCATTTAAAGAATGGGAGAATTCTTTTGTTTATCCAGACAGCGATATAGAACTATTTTTTGTGGAGTTACCTAAATTTAAGAAAAAATTGGCAAATTTAGAAAATATTACAGATAAATGGCTCTACTTTATGAAACATACTAATAGTTTGGAGGTCGTACCGGAATCAATGGAAGTAGTTCCTGAAATTAGTCAAGCTTTTACTATTGCTAATAAGGCTAATTTAACTATAGATGAATTGCAACAATTGGAAAAGCAAGAGCAATTTCTTCTTGACCGGAAAGGGGCAATTGCTTTTAGTAAAGAAGAAGGTCGTGAAGAAGGGAAAATAGAAGGTCGTGAAGAAGGGAAAAGGGAATTAATTATAAATTTAATAGAGCGTTTATTAGGAACAATTGATTCCAATATAAAAGAACGCTTTAATCAATTATCAAATAGGGAATTAGAAGAATTAAGTCAGGTAATGTTAGAGTTCAAAAATATATCTGATTTAGTAGCTTGGTTAGAGCAAGTCAGAGATGAAGAGTGACACAAATAGGTAATAAATAGGGAAACTATTTTTTTGATAAAAAATCAATATTTAAGTCATACTAAGAGAAAGTAAAAATAATACTGCTGACTTCAATTTTTTTCTGAAAACTTCTAACAAATACTCCTTCATAAATACTAAATCACCCAATAATAACCATGAAAATATTAGTAGCGAGCCACACCTATATTGTTGATTTAAACCGGGAAAAATTACGCGCTTTAGCTCAACTTGAACCGGGTATTGAAGTTATGGTTGTTGTTCCTAAACGTTGGAATCCAAAAGGAGTACAAAGTCAAATAGTTGAAACCCAATTTATTGATGAAGGTTCTTTTCAAGTAGTACCTATTTCTAATTACAGCGAAAATAATCAAGCTTTACTGACTTTTGGCCCTGACTTAATTAGTTTACTAAGAAAATTCAAGCCCGATATTATTCAAGTAGAACAGGGTTCTAAAGCTTTAACTTATGCTCAGTTCATTACTTTTAATAAACTTTTAGGACTCAAAGCAAAAAATCTCTTTTTTACTTGGTGGAATCTACCTTATGAACTTAAGTTTCCCATTTCTTTACTAGAATCTTATAATCTCAAAAATACTGATGGAATTGTTGCTGGAAATAAAGATGGAGAAGATATTTTAAGAGAACGAGGCTACAAAGGGCCGATTAAAGTCATGCCTCAATTGGGAGTAGATGAAAGTTTGTTTAAACCAGAAACACAACCAGAATTAAAAGATAGTTTGGGAATTAAAACTGATGATTTTGTGGTGGGTTTTGTAGGTCGTTTTGTTGAGGAAAAGGGCTTACTCACATTAACTGAAGCCTTGGGAGGTTTACAAGAAAAACCTTGGAAATGGTTATTATTAGGAAGGGGTGAATTACAATCAACTTTATTAGAAAAAGCAGCAAAATTAGGAATTAAAGAGAGGCTAATTTTAGTAGAAAGTGTTCCCCATGACCATGTACAAAAATATATTAATCTGATGAATACTTTAGTATTGCCATCAGAAACTACTTATAAGTTTAAAACTTTAACTTCTGTGGGTTGGAAAGAACAATTTGGTCATGTTTTAATTGAAGCAATGGCTTGTCAAGTGCCTGTAATAGGTTCTGATTCTGGAGAAATTCCTTATGTAATTGGGGATGCTGGTTTGGTATTTCCAGAGGGAAATGTTGAGGAATTGAGAAGTTGTTTAATGCAGTTGATGGAGCAAAAAGAATTAACTGAGGAATTAGGGAAAAAGGGTTATGAAAAAGCAATGAATCAGTATACAAATCAAGCTTTAGCCAGACAGTTATTTAATTTTTATCAGGAGTTAGTATAGTTTTTTTGATAGCGCTATATTATACAGCGGTTTTCATTTTGGTAGACTACTATTAACAATTAAATATTCCTAGTGCGGGCATCTTGCCCGCCATAGCATCTTGCCCGCCATAACATCTTGCCTGCTATGGGTGTACCTCACCCCTAGTGGAATCTGCTGTATGTATTACTGAATACAAATTTTGAGAATATTAAATTCGTATCAATCCCAGGATTAAGCTGTAGGATAATTGTATAATGGTATTTTACAATAATCTAGGTATTGCTGTCAGGGCTACGACTAACAGATATACTAGATTTTTGTCCAATACATATCAATAAATCACATCGAATGTCCAATATTTACTTTGATTCTGAAAATAATTCCAAATCTTTTGAATTACCAGGTGCTAAACCCCATTATAACCCTGATAGTCCAGGCAAAGTAGAACATATTTTCCTCGATCTAGAACTCGACATTCCTAATCACAGTTTTCATGGCAATTGTATCATTAGTTTAAACCCTGTACGGAGTGGGATTGATAAATTAACTCTTGATGCAGTTGACTTAGAAATTAAATCTATTAAAGTTAACAACACTGAACAAACTTTTGACTACGACGGCGAAGAATTACAGATTTATCTACAACCAACGACTGAAGCAGGTAAACGAATAAAAGTAGCGATCGCCTACGCGGCCAACAACCCTCAAAGAGGGATCTATTTCATCACTCCTGACAAACATTATCCAAACAAACCCACCCAAGTCTGGACTCAAGGCGAAGACGAAGACTCTCGTTACTGGTTTCCCTGTTTCGACTACCCCGGTCAACTATCGACATCAGAAATTCGTGTCAAAGTACCCCATAAATTTATTGCTATCTCCAATGGTGAACTTATTAACACCGAAGAAAGTGAAGATAACAAAACTTATCATTGGATGCAAAAACAAGTTCACCCTACATATTTAATGACCTTAGCAGTGGGTAAATTTGTCGAAATTAAAGATGAATGGAATGGTATTCCTGTTACTTATTATGTAGAAAAAAAACGTCAAGATGATGCTCTACGAACTATGGGAAAAACTCCCCAAATGATAGAATTTTTTAGTCAAGAATTTGGCTATAAATATCCCTATCCTAAATATGCTCAAGTTTGCGTTAATGAATTTATTTTTGGAGGGATGGAAAATACCTCTACAACTTTACTAACAGATAGATGTTTACTAGATGAAAGAGCAGCTTTAGATAATCGTAATTCTGAAAGTTTAGTTGCTCACGAACTTGCCCATCAATGGTTCGGCGATTTAATTGTAATTAAACATTGGTCTCATGCCTGGATTAAAGAAGGAATGGCTACCTATTCAGAAGTATTATGGACAGAGCATGAATATGGTCAAGATGATGCTGCTTATTATCGATTGAAAGAAGCTCGAAGTTATATTGCTGAGGATAAGTCTCGCTATCGTCGTCCGATTGTTACTAATGTTTATCGGGAAGCAATAGAGCTTTATGACCGTCATCTTTATGAAAAAGCTGCTTGTGTTTATCACATGATTAAAACTGAATTAGGAGATGAATTATTTACAAAAGCTATTCATACTTTTGTGGAAAATAATGCTCATAAAACGGTGGAAACTATCGATTTATTAAGAGCAATTGAACAGACAACAGGACGGAATTTATTATTCTTATTTGACCAATATGTTTTTCGGGGCGGTCATCCTGATTATCAGGTTAATTATGTTTGGGATGGTGATAGTAAATTAGCTAAAGTAACAGTTAAACAAACTCTGGTAAATAATGATAAAAATGGGGATTCAAGTAAAGAATTATTTGACCTAAAAATTCCTATTGCTTTCGGTTATCTCAAAGAAGAAAAGCCAGAATTGACAACTTTTACTGTACGAATACATGAGCAGGAACAAACCTTTTATTTTCCCCTGGCAGAAAAACCAAAATTTATCAGCTTTGATGTTGGTAATAACTATCTCAAAACAGTGAAATTGGCATATCCATTGGCGGAGCTAAAAGCACAATTACAATTCGATCCAGACCCTATATCTCGTATTTATGCTGCCGAAGCGTTGGTGAAAAAGGGTGGTTTAGAAGTTGTGAAAGTATTATCAAAAGCGCTGATAGAGGAATCTTTTTGGGGCGTGCGTGTTGAAGTAGTGAAGCAACTGGCAAAAATTCAACTAGACCAGGTCTTTGATAGTTTGGTTACAGGTTTAAACGACGAAGATGCTCGCGTGCGTCGTGCTGTGGTGGAAGCACTAACACAAATAAAAACCAATAAAAGTTATCAGCAACTAAAATCTATAGTGAAAAATGGCGATGCTAGTTATTATGTAGAAGCTGCTGCTGTGTCTGGAATTGGGGATATTGCTGCTGCCAATGCTAACTCCGATCAAAAGCCAACTCAGGAAAAGGTAATTAAATTGTTGAAGTGGGTATTGGCAGAAAAACGGGGTTGGAATGAGGTCGTGCGTTCTGCTGCTATATCAGCGTTGAGTAAGATGAAGACTTCTGAAACTGCTCTAAATCTGATTTTGAAATATACTGTTCTTGGCGTACCGCAGACGTTACGTTTGAGTGCTATTCGGTCTCTAGGGACAATTTCTACTGCTCAGTCTCCTGTTAATTTGGAACGTATTTTGCAACGACTAACGGAATTATCACGGGAAAATTTTTTCTTAACTCAGATGTCTGTAGTAGCTGCTTTGTCGCAAATGGAAACTGCTACAGCGATTTCAATTTTGCAGAGTATAGTCGATCAAACTACTGATGGTCGAGTACGTCGTCGAGCTGAGGAAGCGGTACAGAGAGTGCAGAAAAATATTGGTTCTGATAAGGCTTTGAAACAGTTACGTCAGGAATTTGATAAGATTAAAAAGGAAAATCAGGAATTGAAAAGTCGTTTGGAAAATTTGGAGGCTAAGGCTAAAGAATAAAGAAGGTTGTAGGTGGTAGGTATTAGGTGGTAGGTGAAAAGTCTGAGGAAAATATGGGTCTCAAGCATTGTTCTTGTCATATCAAGTTCTACTGATTAACCACAATATAAAAAGATAAAAAAGATGGCATACTCCTCAAGAGTCATCTTAAGATGACTTAAACTATTAGCCAAGGATTTAAATCCTTGGCTTGGCGAACCATATCATCCGCCAAGAAATTTATTTCTTGGATCAAAGCAGAAGTCATCTTTAGATGACTAAAGATAGCTAATTTATTATGGCTAATGAATGAGACTTGATATAAGACTACTTTTACGACAATAGCTAATAGGTTAAGGAAGCTTTGTGATTCTAATAATTTATTTCGGTGTATTGAGGACGGAGAAAAGATCAACACACTACCTACAACCATTCACCCATCATCAGAATTAGGCGTTGCATATTTGCGTATTGCAAGGAGTGTGGGGAGTGTAGGGGACCTTACATAGAGTGCGCATTGGAATTCTTGTTTGAGAAAAACAGGAAGTATAAAGATGGGTTACTTTTTCTGCAAAGATTCATCCATTAGTTCAGCAACGCCGAATCAAGATACTCTTTAATGAAAGTTTTCAACCGTTTAAGTTGGAAACTATTCGCCAATTGCAAAATTTCTTGGGCAAAAGGAGTTAAAGTAACATCCGATTCTAGAAGCTGTTCAGCAACTTCCACAATACCTTGAATATCGCCATCTTCTACTAAAGTGAGTAATTCTTGTAAGACTTCCATAGCTGGAGAAACAATTTCTTCACTTTTTCTAACCTCAGTCACCTGAGCTGATGCTGCGGTCTTTTGCTCATAAACCCACTCTAAGTCAAGACACTGCTGTAAAATTTCTAATAATCTGTCAGTCTGTATAGGTTTGGGCAAAAATACATCAGCTCCGTTATCAATTGCCTCTTGTTGATTACTTTCAAACACACTAGCAGAAGAAGCGATCGCCACTACATCCTTCAACTTTTCCGAACTGCGGATATATTTAAGTAATTCATAACCATTCATTACTGGCATCATTAAATCAGTAATCACCACATCCGGCAGAGATACCATCATTTTTTCTAGAGCTTCCTTTCCATTTTTCGCTTCACTCATTTCAAAGCCAAGCATTTCTAGCAAGATCACCACCACCGAGCGATTTTCCGAACGGTCATCAACAACTAAGACACGACATTTTTTACCTTGATAACCCAATATAGTTCCCTGCTTCACAGTTCTCGAAGCCACTGCCCATTCTTTTGCTTCTGGAACTTCCACATCAAACCAGAAAGTACTGCCTTTACCTACTTCACTCTTTACTTCCAGTTGACTACCCATGAGTTTGACAATCTTTTGACTAATGGCTAACCCCAAACCTGTGCCTTCTGTCTGTTTTTTGCAGTCACCCACCTGTTCAAATGGCAGGAATATTTTCTCTTGTTGTTCTGGGGTCATACCTACTCCTGTATCTTTAACTTCAAAGTTGAGGCGATATTGGTCTGACAATTTTTGTGCGGTGACGCTAAAGGTAACGCTACCAATATCGGTAAATTTAATCCCATTGCTCAGGAGATTGATCAATACCTGCTGTAGTCGTTTTTCGTCAGCGCAAATGCCTATAGGTAAATTTTTATCGGGGGAGTAGTAAAAATTTATGCCTTTTTGTTCGGCTCGAATGCGACATATTTCCACCACTCCTTGGAGAAAAGAGGGAAAAGAAACTCGCTTGCCAAGAGGTCGAGTTTGCCGGCTTCAATTTTGGAGAGGTCGAGAATATCATTGATTAATTTCAGTAAGTGAAGACCACATTGTTTGATAATATCAAGACCTTTGTTTTCTTCCTCACTCATGGTTTCAGAATACTGAAGGATTTGAGCATAGCCAAGGATACCATTGAGGGGGGTGCGGAGTTCATGGCTCATATTGGCAAGAAATTCACTTTTGGCTTGGTTGGCTGCATTAGCAGTTTCTTTCGCTTGTTCCAATTGCCAGATGTAAGCTTGTTCTTCGGTCATTAACTGTTTGACACGGCAGATCAGTTGATTTAGGGATGTTGCTAATACACCTACTTCATCATTAGTTTGAACTGGTACTTGCAGATTGAAGTTAGAATCACGAGTAACTAATTGAGCAACATCTGTAACTGTTTGCAGTGGCTTGGCGATTGCATGACTGGTATATAAAGCTAGAATCAGAGCCACCCCTCCTGAAAGGCCAAAGCTAAAAACAATGATTTGATTTCGTAGAAGTTGGGCATTATTTAAGGCTTGCTCGGCATCTATTTCTCTTTGAATTGTGAGCTGATAAAACTCTCCCATCATATCGGGAGCTTCAATAAAAGCAACAAATTCTGGACTTTTAACTAAATTTATCAAGAGTTGTTCAGCAGTTTCTAAACCCTCAAGTTTCTGGGTCAGGGGTTGTACTGTTTTTGTAAAGGTAATTGCACGCTCCCTAAACTCCTCAACAGTTACTGCATAGTCTTCTAAAAAAGCTTGCAAATCTTTGAGGGTTGCTGGTTTTCCAGAATTATTGTGTTTAGCGAGCAAATCCTGAATATTTTGCAGTCGTTTGAGCAAAGCACCACTCTCTCGACGAAAAGCTTCAGGGTCTTGAAGGTAAGGAGCAAGTTGTTTAGCCAGGGAAAACGCATCTAATTTTTTTGACAAATGACCAAAAATAAAATTTCAAATGGAGAATATGCGATCGCGTTGCGGACTGGCAGTCTATCGCTTCTCAAATCACTGTCAAAAATACCAAAATTTTNATCGCGACTGACTCCGTAACAATTTTTTCTGTTTAAGAGTGATAATTTCGGGAAAAAACCATGAAATACTTGATAACATGGCCAAACTTGTACTCCTCAATATTTTTCTCTGGCGACAATGAATTAGCCCTGCCTCCTGGGAGGGGCGGGGGTGGGTTAACTTCTGACTTCTGACTTCTAACTTCTGACTTCGTTAAGGCCTACTTGTGGCATAAGGTGCGTTGCAACTGAGCCTACGAGTACAAAGGTTTCTAAGTATAAATACTAGAATACCCAATAATATTTTTGACCGGAATTGCCAGCATAATTACTGTGATATGATAGTCATAGGTAATTTCACAAGCTTTATTGGGACTTTGCTGTCCTGAATTACTTGGACTCCTACAAATTCTCTCAGAGGTCAATACAACAACTTGAGAAAATATTAGAGGAACTTTATGGCAGACATTAATGAGTTAATTGAAAAACTGGCAGAACTTGATGAGGAGACATTGCAAGCTCAACTTGGGATGCAACTACAAAGCTTGGAAGATGATTTAACCACAAGTGCTTCTGTAGAATCTATCAATATCAATACCCTGACGGCTGTTCCCAGAGGTCTAGAGGGTAATAAATTTATAGAATTTGGTCAGAATTTTTTTAAACGCCTGAATGGAGAAGCTTACGATTTCTTATGCGATCGTGACCCCTTTGGTGACGGTTGTAAAACAATGCAAAAAATTGAGGATGCTTACAATGAAAGTTCCACAAAAGCTGCGGGTATGTTAACTCCCATTTTGGTTACTAATTTAGGGTTAGCTCCGGCGATCGCTGCTATTGTTGCTACCTTAATTGTGCAGAAAATTGCTAGTGCAGCAGGTGAGACAATTTGCTCAATGTGGCAAGACAGTTTTGATGGGTCTAAACCACCTGAAATAGAGTAGGAAATGTTTTGCTTTTGCTGAAAGTTTTTTCAGCTTAAAATATCAACCCCCATCCTTAAAAATGAAGTTTCAATAACAAAAAAATTAACAGAGGAAGACTATGAATTTAACAACATTATTATCATCAAATAATTGGTCAATTTTTTCTGTAAGAGCTGTTTTAACTACTGTTATTCATCAGCTTCGATTATTAGTAACATCCGAAGAAAATCTTGGCATAACAACTACTAATATTTTGCACTCCGAAAAATCCAGGGCTTCAGACAGACCAAAAAATAGAACAGACGGAGGTCGTAGAGGAAGTTCTAGGGTTTCAGATAGACCAGAAAATAGAACAGACGGAGGCCGTCGAGGAAGTACATCTAGGGTTGCAGATAGACCAGAAAATAGAACAGACGGAGGCCGTCGAGGAAATACAGATGATGATTCAATATTATTTCCTGAAACACCTAACCAAACCCCCAACTTTCACGCTTTGCTCATCGGAATTGACTTCTATTTTCCCCATGAATTAGAAGGTGGCAGCTATAAAAATTTACGGGGTTGTGTTCGAGATATTAATCATGTTGAAACCTATTTAAAAAATACTTTCAACCTCACATCCGACCAAATTATTAAACTCACAGCTACTGCTTCAGATAATCCTAAGCAACCCAAAGAATCACCCGAATTTTTACCAACTTATGAGAATATAGTTGCTAAATTTAAAGAGGTAACTGCTAAAGCAAAACCTCAAGACCAAGTATATATTCATTACTCTGGTCATGGTGGACAAGCGAAAACAATTTTTACAGATATTAAGGGTATTTCTGGTATAGATCAAGGCTTAGTTCCCACAGATATTGGTCAACCAAATTCACGCTATTTACGTGACTTAGAATTTGCCCAACTTCTCGAAGAAATGGTGAATAAAAAATTAGTTGTAACTTTGGTACTCGATAGCTGTCATTCCGGTGGTGCAACAAGAGGTGGAGAAGACAAGATTCGTGCTGGAGGTTTTATTGATATGACTCCCCGACGAACTAATAGTTTAGTTGCACCTATTCAAGAACTAACAAAAAATTGGCAAAATCTAACAGCAAATAGTCGCAACCTTACCGTGGCCAATGGTTTGTTGCCACAACCAAAAGGTTATACTTTAATCGCAGCTTGTCGGGATAATGAATTTGCTTATGAGGATGTTTTTGAAGGAACAGAACGCAACGGCGCTTTAACTTATTTTCTCTTAAAAAATCTGCGCAAATTTGGCACAGAAATTGCTGTAGAAGAGCTATTTAATCGCATTTCTAATTTCGTTCATAATCGCTTTGAGCGACAAACACCGATGCTAATTGGACAGACAAAGCAGACTTTTTTTGGTGGTCAATCTGTTGTTAGTAGGCCTACTCCTACGGTCATGGATGTAGATATTACTAAAAACCGAGTCAAAATCCAAGCTGGTCAAGCTAATGGCATCAAAAAAGGGGCGGAATTTGATATTTTCCGATTTACAACCAGGGATTTTCAAGACAGCCAAAATCTAATTGCTACAGTAAAAGTAGTAGAATTAGGAGCATCTGATTGTTGGGCAGAAGTAACAGAATTACACAATATCAGAACCATCAATAATAACTTGAGCGAAGGAATGATTGAAATAGGTTCACCTGCAATATATTTAGGACCAGGGGTGAAACAAATTCGTAAAGTTTGTGTTCTTTTTCCAGACCCATTACCGCAAATTCCTGGTGTAAATGTGGCATTATTGCCTAATATTCTCGCAGCTAAGAAAGAACAAATTGAAGGTCATCGCTGGATAGAATTTTGTTCGGAAACAGAAATTGATGTAGATTATTTTGTTTCACTGAATGCTGCTGGAGAATATTGGGTTTTAGATGCTCTGAAACAGCCAATTAAAAATATTATTTTTCCAATAAAAGCGGATGATCCAGAAGCTAGTGAAAAGCTAATTAATCGCTTAATTCATCTTGCCAAATATCAGACTATTTGGGATTTGGATAACGAAGAATATTCTGCCCCATTAAATGGAAAGCTTAAGCTTGAATTAGGTACGTCAGTGAAACGAGAATTTGTACCTTTAGAAACTGACAATAATATTTATGAATTGGAAGAGGGCGAACGGGTTTTTCTCCGAATTCATAATCTATCTAATCAAACTTTAAATATTACGGCTTTGATACTTCAGGAAGATTTAAGTATTGTAAAATTCTATCCAAAAGCTGTGCCTTATGAAGTGTTAGAACCAGGAAAATATAAAGACACTCGCTTTGACCTCGAACTGCCAAAAAATTATCAGGAAGGGGTGGATATAGTTAAAGTATTTGCGACTGTGGATGGAACGAATTTTGAATTGTTGGAATTACCAGTATTAGACCAATCTCGAAGAGGTTTTGGTAATCAACAACCTACTAATAAATTAGAGGAATTATTGGCTGCTGTTGTAGATGAAGATAGTCCTCAGCGAAATATTAAAGTTGTTACTGACGCTAGTGAGGAATGGACAACAGAAAAAGTGGTGCTAGTGGTGAAGAAATAATATTAATCATGTCATGGCGAGGCGTTCATTAATTGATAATTGATCATGGATAATTGATAATTACCTCTGGTTAAAACCGTTACGGAATTGAATATAAGGAAATATTATTTCTTATCTTGGTCGATTGGAGATGGCGAGGAGACCCGCTCTTGACAGAGCCGCTCCGAAGATCGCCATCTCACCCTTCGGGAAGCTGCGCTAACGACCGCTGTCTTGGTTGATTGGATATGGCGAGGGGACCTCGCCATCCCTCAACCGCTTTTTTCCCCTTAAAAGGGGAGGCTTTAAACCAGAATTATTTAATTATTAATTATTAATTATTAATTAGGGTTTGCTGAAAAAGTCTTATGGGTGAGGGTAGGAGACAGGAGACAGGAGACAGGAGACAGGAGAAATGGGAATTTGGAGGAGGTAGGAGCTAAGTTTTGTCCCAAGATTGTTCTGCTCAACTCTTGACCAAAATAATGCTTAAATTTTCCCCTCATATAGCAATGAACAAGTTGCTTAGGACTTATGCTGATGATGAACCTCAGACAGGGAAATATTTTTCCCCCTGTTCCCCGCTATAACTGTTTAACCGGACATGATATTAATGGTGATAAATTGGCGATAATATTCAACTAATTTTATAGATTTGATTTAGTAACTTAAACTTATGAAAAACATTTTAATTCTCTCAGCAAATCCCTCAGATACAAGTCGATTACGTCTGGGAAAAGAAGTCAACGATATCCGCAAAACTCTTAGACAATCAAACCATAGAAACGAATTTCAAATTATTCCAGTTGGAGCGGTTCAGATTGATGATTTACAACAAACACTCTATGATTATCATCCCACAATTGTCCACTTTTCCGGTCATGGAACAGGAAATAATGGGTTAGTTTTAGAAGATAATTATGGTAAAACTGTATTAGTTAGTGAAGAAGCTTTAGCTCGATTATTTCAAAGTTTTCAAAATCAATTAGAATGTGTTTTACTTAATGCTTGTTATAGTGAAATTCAAGCTCAAGCTATTCATCAACATATTGATTGTGTTATTGGCATAAATCAAGCTATGGGAGACGAAGCTGCGATCAAATTTGCCGTTGGTTTTTATCGAGCATTAGGTGCTGGAGAACCCTACGATCGCTGCTTTGAATCTGGCTGTACTTTAATTGATTTAAACAGTATTCCAGAGTCAGACAAACCGCAATTAAAATATCGACCTAGGAAGGAAAATTTAGCCATGAATTCTCAAAACAAATTTAATCATAATTCTTCTCAATCAAATCCCAAATCTTTCAATCAATCCCAAAATTTTGGCAACATTAGTATTGGTGGAACAAATAATCCTTTTAACCCAACAAATACTAGAAGTAGCAATGTGAATATTGACCAAAGCCACACTCAAACTATCGGAGAAAATTCTGAATCAAAAATAGATACAGCATTAGCTGAATTAGGAAAGCTTAAACAGGAAATTGCTGCCACAAATGCTCTAAGTTTAATTCAGAAAAAACAAGCAGAAATTCCTGTTGAAATACTAGAAACAGAATTAAAGAAACCTCAACCTGACAAAGGCTTGATAGATGAAGCAGTTGAGGCACTTAAAAAAGGATTAGAAGGTGTAGAAAAATTAGCTGGACCTGTGATGAAAGTTGCAACAATTTTAGCCAAAGTTTGGATTTAATTTTCTCTCTTAATCAAGGGTGAGATTGCTTCAGGGGGTTTGCGTCTACCTATTTAGGGTTTGCTGAAAAAGCCTTATGGGTGAGGGTAGGAGACAGGAGACAGGAGACAGGAGACAGGAGAAAAGGGAATGAGCGAGGAGGTAGGAGCTAAGTTTTGTAAGAATGATTTTTCTGCCTAACTATGCACCTAAAATACGCTACTTTTTGAGCGTGAAGAGCTGAAACAGGCGCACTTTTTTCGATATCAAAAAGGCTAAAACCTTTATCTGTAAATACTTTTAGATTTAATCAGCAAGCCCTATTTATACCAATTTGATAAATGTTTGCTACATTTTCTTGAGCGGGGGAGTAGGGGAGTGAGGGAGTAGGGGAGAGGTAAAGTGAATTGGTATTAGTTAATTAGATTCAAATAATATCTTCAATAACTATATTATGACTACGGAACAAAATGACAAATCCCTATCCAATCAAAATCAAACAGCCAGAGATTTGACAGTTTCAGGTAGTGAAAATCCTGTAAATTTTGTCAATACAACAGAGGGCACTACAAGTATTAATCAATCTCGTACTGTAATCTATAACTATTATTATGAAAAACAAACAATTACAACATCTACTGAAGAAGATATAGACGATAAATTACTTTGTCCCTATCAAGGTTTATATCACTTTAACTCAGAAAATGCTGAATATTTCTTTGGGCGCGAAGTATTTATTGAAGAACTCTATGAATATACAGAAACTCGTAATTTTATTCCCGTATTAGGAGCCTCTGGCAGTGGCAAATCTTCAGTTATTTTAGCAGGATTAGTACCGAAATTAGTCAAAGCTGGACATTGGCAATTTACCCATTTTCGTCCAGGAGGAGACCCATTTTATGCTCTAGCTCGTGCTTTAATTCCACTCTACGCACCGAACCTAAATGAAACTCAACTTCTGACTCAAACTGACGACTTATCTGAGTATCTAAAAGATACAAAAAAAACCAATCAATTATCCAAAGTTTTTACACAAATACAACATAATCATCCCAATAGCAGAACTTTATTAATTGCCGACCAATTTGAGGAAATTTACACCCTTTGTAATGATGAACAAACCCGCCGAAAATTTCTCGATCTTCTCTTATATACATTCCGGTCTTTCAGCAAACAATCATCCTTATCAACCGTATTAGTTGCCACAATGCGGGCTGATTTTTTAGGGAATGTATTATCTTATCCACCATTAGCAGATGTCTTGCGAAATGGGGATGTAAAAATCCGCTCCATGAACTCAAAAGAACTAAGAGATGTTATTGAAAAACCTGCTCAAAAATTAGGTATCAATTTTGAAAGCGGACTGGTAGAACGTATTCTTGAAGATGTAGATAAAGAACCAGGAAATTTACCCTTATTAGAATTTGCTCTGACAGAACTTTGGAAACAACGAAAAAGCAAACAATTAACTCATAAAGCTTATGAAGAAATAGGTCAAGTTTCTGGTGCATTAACTCGTTATGCTGATGACAAATTTAGTAAACTTAAACCAGAAGAACAACAACAAGTCCATCGAATTTTTGTGCAATTAGTACGACCCGGAGAAGGTACAGAAGACACCCGAAGAGTGGCAACTAAAGCAGAATTAAACCAGACATGGAATTTAGTCAAAAAATTAGCTGATGCACGGTTAGTTGTCACCAGTCGTACTGTTATTACCAGTGAAACAGAAGAAAATTCAGGGCAAGAAACAGTTGAGGTAGTCCATGAAGCCTTAATTAGAAATTGGGGTCAACTGAAAGGATGGATGGAAACAGACCGAGAATTTCGTGCATGGCAAGAAAGACTGCGGGGTTTTATGCGTCAGTGGCAAGAAATGGGGCGAGATGAGGGACAACTATTACGGGGGGCAGCACTCGCTCAGGCCCAGGAACAACTAAAAGACCGTCGCGATGAACTTTCAGAAAAAGAACAAGAGTTTATTCGAGAGAGTGTGAAATTTCGCGATCAAAAACGGCGACGGAATATTGTGGCAGTTACTAGCAGTTTTGTTTTGATATCAGTTTTGGCTGGAGTTGCTGTGTTCGGATGGAGACGTGCTACTGTTAACAACTGGAATACCAAAATTAGAAATAAGTTTGAGAGTCTAAAAGACAGTTTCAATTCTACTCAAACATGGGATACACTCGTTAACGGTATTAAGCTGGGGAAAAAATTAAAAAATGCTGGTTGGGCAAAACCTGAGACTCGACTATTAGGTATAGATACATTACGAGAGATAATTTCTACCCCTGGGAAGATGGAATATAATCGTTTAAATCACGATAACGAAGTTATTAGCGTGGCATTTAGCCCCACAGAAGACCTCATTGCCACGACAGGTAGCGATAACGTTGCTAAACTCTCGAAAGCAGATGGTACTTTGATGGCAATTCTAGGCCATGGCGGAGCAGTCTATAGAGCAGTTTTTAGTCCCAAGGGAGACCTTGTTGCGACAGCAAGTAAAGATAAAACTGCTAAAATTTGGAAATCTGATGGCACATTAGTAGCAACCTTAAATCACGATAACCAAGTTACCAGAGTAGTGTTTAGCCCCAACGGAGACTTTGTTGCCACTGCGAGTAAAGATAACACAGCTAAAATTTGGAAATCTGATGGCACTTTCGTAAAAACTCTAACAGGACATACAGGAGAGCTTCGTAGTATTGCCTTCAGCCCAAAAGGAGACCTTATTGTTACTGGTAGTAAAGATGACACAGCCAAAATTTGGAAATCTACAGATGGTAGTTGGGTAGATGGTAGTTTGGTTGCAACTCTTCCTGCTGAGGGGAATGTATATGATATTGAATTTAGCCCCAAAGGAGACCTCATTGCTACTGGAGATGAGGGTGGCAAAGTCAAACTTTGGAAACCTGATGGTAACGCAGTAAAAACCCTTGAAGGACACGAAAAAATAGTCTTTGATGTTGCTTTCAGTCCTAACGGAGACCAAATTGCTTCTGCTAGTTTTGACAATAAGGTCAAACTCTGGAAAATTGATGGTACTTTCTTAGATACCCTCTCTCATGCCGATAAAGTTTATAGTGTTGTATACAGCAAAAACGGCGAACAAATAGCTAGTGCTAGTGAAGATAATACCGTCAGAATTTGGAAACCAGATGGTACTCTTGTAGACACCCTTCAAGGACACAACAAAAAAATTTATAGCATTGCCTTCAGTCCCAAAGGAGACTTAATAGCGAGTGCTAGTGCTGACCAAACAGTAAGACTTTGGAATACCATCCCTTATCAAGACACATTCGGCAAAAGCCAACTTGATAATTATCATTGTAGGCGTGTTGCCGTTAGTCCTAATAACCTCATTGCTTTGGGTTGTTATTACGAAAATACACTTCAACTGCGAAAACTTGATGGTACTTTAATACAGCCTAACATCAAGCACAATAATTGGGTAACAGATGTCGCCTTTAGTCCTAACGGTGAGTTGATCG
The DNA here is from genome assembly GCF_010672695.1 of Okeania sp. SIO1H4. Lineage (NCBI taxonomy): Bacteria > Bacillati > Cyanobacteriota > Cyanophyceae > Oscillatoriales > Microcoleaceae > Okeania > Okeania sp. SIO1H4. The sequence continues at coordinate 194,591 of NZ_JAAHGB010000003.1, read as the reverse complement.
CTACCATGACCCATCGCGGTATAGCCAAACTCTGGAAACCTGATGGTACAAAAGTCATTGACCTGACCGATAAAAAATTAGGTGCTCGCAACTCTTATAATATTGCCTTCAGTTCCAAGGGCAATTTTATTGTTGCTGGCTTAAACAAAAAAGTCAAACTATGGAAAGTTGATGGTAATTTAGTTGAAGAATTCCTAGAAATAGACACAAAACATGGCCATCAAATTACCGATGTTGCCATCAGTCCCAAAGAAGACCTCATTGTTACTGCCAGTCTAACCGGGACTGCAAAAGTATGGAAAATTGATGGAGATAGACTCAAACTACTCAATACATTTGAAGAACATAAAGGCTCTATTTACAGTATTGCTTTCAGTCCTCAGGGAGACCTCATTGCTACTGCTAGTCGAGATACAACGGTCAAACTCTGGACTCCTAATGGAACCGTCAAACATACTTTAAGTGGGCATACTAATTCAGTGCTTGGCATTGCTTTTAATTCCAAGGGAGACTTAATTGCTACAGCAAGTAATGACAAAACAGTCAGAGTTTGGAAACCTGATGGCACTCTACTACTTACTCTTAGCGGTCATACAGAACAGGTGGAGAATCTGGCTTTTAACCCTAATAATAACCAGATAGTTTCAATTAGTGATGACAAAACTATTAGACTATGGAATTTGGATATCGACGATCTGCTAGCTAGAGGTTGCGACTGGGTGGAGGACTATCTCAAAAGTAGACCTGAAGATTATCCTAATAAGCATCTGTGTGATGATGTTCAACCTTCAGCACAACTTTTCCTAGAAAAAGGTAACAGAATAGTAACCAATAATGGCGATGTTGAAGGTGCTGCTGCTGAATATCGCAAAGCGTTAGAACTAAATCCTAATTTGAAGTTTGATCCATTAACAGAAGCCAAAATGATTGCAGCTCCAGGCGTGCGGGATGAAGGGGGAATATTAGCAAAAGAAGGAAAAATTAAGGAAGCAATTCGTGCTTATAATGTGGCTCAAAACTATCATCCGAACTTACAAATTCTGGGCAAACACTGGGATAAACTCTGTCGATACGGTAGTTTACATGGTCATGCAACGGATGTGATGTTTGCTTGTGATAAAGCAGTGGAGCTTGAGCCAGAAAATGAACAGTTTAGAGATAGTCGAGGTTTGGCCAGAGCATTAACAGGTGATTTTAACAGTGCTGTTGAAGATTTTGAAGCGTTTATTAAGCAGGTAAAAAACACTGAACAAAAAGCACAACGACTGCTTTGGATTGAATCTCTGAAAAAAGATGAAAATCCCTTTACGCCAGAAGTTTTAAACAGCATTATTTTAAACATGATATAAGTTAGGTCAATGTGTATTTTTTTGCACATCTCAGAACAGCAGCAGAATTTTTTGTGACAATTGATACACATTATCGCTCCTCATCCATAAATACATTAATAATGAGAATATATAGTTATTTAACTTAAGAGTGAGACATTAAGCTACACAATAATCACGGATTATTTCATCTAAAGATTTATGGGTAGGAGCATACATTATGGCTCTTTTTAATGCACTGAAATCATGTTCAATATCATTTAAATCAGGAGAATATTTGGGAAGGAATATTACTTGATGCCCTGCCTCTTCTACCATTTCTCTAATTACATTTTTGCGGTGGATTGGAGCATTATCCATGATTAAGACGCTCGATAATTTCTAATGATGGTAATAAATATTGTGATAACCATCCTTCAAAACCTTCTGCATTCAAACTTCCTGTGAATATCATTGGGGCTATTAAGTCATGGATTTCTTTTTCTTCTCCCTGCTACTAGGTTTTCTCTTTTCCCTCGTTTTCCTTGTTGGTCTCCATAGATTTTCTTTCCTCTTTTTGACCAAGCATAAATACAAGTACTTACCTCTTCAAATCCTGATTCATCAATATATACTAAACTGTTACTTCCATATATTTTTATTAATTCTCGAATGGTTCTATTATACTTTATTCTTTCTTCTCTATTTCTTTCTTGATAACGAAGTTCTTTTTTTTCTAGTTATTTTCATTTTTTTCAAGGCAGTCCAGATTGCCGTTGTACTAACTTCAAATTTTTCTGCTATGAGTTTTAATTTTACTTGCGGATTTTCCTTTATATATTTTTCTAATTCTTTCCAATCTAGTTTTCTGTGACGATGCTTTACCTTTGTGGCTTCAAGCTTTTTCCTCTCTAACCATCTATATATGGACGCTCTTCCTCCAAGCAAATACTTTTGCTGCCTTGGTTATCTTCCCACCACTTTCTATGTAATCTATTACCTTTTGTCTTATATCTAAACTATAAGTCATTACTTTCAACTACTCTCAATTCTATTTGAAAATTTTACTCTGTTTTTGTCTCATCCTTAAGTTAAACGACTATATTCAGGATACAAACCAATGCTACAGTTTGATAACTGGAGTGAAGGCGGTGATAGAAGTACATAATACAATATCTAAAACTATCCAGTCACAAACCTAACTTTCTAACCAATAAATGATTGTTAGTGTATATTATACCTAGTGACTAATAACGTTCTTTTTTCAGGGAGGCAAATTTCGATGAAATCTACAGGAAAAAAAATCATCACTACAGATTTTGATGATCAACAAATCTATAGAGAAGAACAAAAGATTTATCATCACTTTTTGGAATTGGTTTTAACTGAATCAATCGATCAAATAATTGAGAGATTTCGGATACTATTTACTCGATGTTCCCCATACCGAATTCCAGAAATATCTACAGCACTCTCGAAAATCATACAACTCCCAGAATGCCAAGAAAAATTTAATTATCTGCTGAATCGTTGTTGTTATATCTTGATTAATCATCAACAACTACCTCAAGATAAAAAAAATGTTTTAAAACAACTGATGAATTTATTTGAGCAAGCAATTGATAAATATGACTCTTCCTATGACAGACCTCGCCTAACAAAAAAAATGTTAGAACTTGTCAAAGGTTTTACTCAAAGCCAACAGTATTTGAGTTTAAAACGGATGGTAGAAGTAATAAATATATCATCTGCAAATCATACCCACGATCCTCTAAATCAACCTTTAAAAAATCTTAATTCCCACTATCCTTATTTATATAAATATTTATTAATTACTCCAAATAGCAGTAAAGAACATCAACAAGCTATCAGAAAAATGCAAGTAGAAAAACAGCAAAAATATGAAATTGATTTATCCCATTATGTTAGTCACCAAGCTAGACTACAAGTTAGTCAAGTTAAAAAGTCTACATCAGCTAAAAATCCTACCTTATTGTCTAATGACGAACTATTATTATCTATCAAACAATTTGTGGGAAAAGTAGAAGGGAATGAAACATATCGAAATTATGCTAAACGGTTTTTAGCTTATACCACAGTCCCCCAATCATATCACCTTTTTAAACACAGTTTTTATGAATATCTAAGTTCATCATTTGATGTTGAATCTCATCATATTCAAGTTCACTTTAAGAATAAACTCTACCACTATTTAAGAAGTATTATGTCTGAACGTAATGATGAGTTATTAAATGAATCTTTAATGATGAAGACTTGCCATAAATTATTAAGCTTTTTTATTGTCCATAGTTCAAAGAAGTCACAGCATTTCTTTTTTATTAATCTGATTGGTAATTTAGGACCTGTAATCACAACAGGACTACTACTAAAAATCTTATTAGTTTGTCAACAACTTAAACCTAACTTAGAAAAACGATTTGCACTCTTATTTAAGCATTATCAATTTTCAACACAAAAAAAAGTTCAATGGTTAGTCAAAGTATTGGAAAATATGCAAATAGCCCTCAGTACAAATTTTGGTAGAATAGACCTTTCTTTCTTTAATTAGCAAGATTTTAGCAAATAAATACAAATTGTTTACCTATATTTTGGGTAATTAATTTCCATTTCTTTTTTTTGCCATACTCCCTAGAACTAAGCGATCACAGAAGTGAAATTTGCTCCTTGATTATAAATTGTAGCGACCAGCAATAAGAAAGCCGTGGACTAGCAATAAGGAACTTTTTCAGCCAGAATTAATTCCAACTAGATTAACATTTGAGCCAGGATTAAATGCAACTGAGCACTGAACATAATATTAGATATTTATTGCCTAATTTTCACTATACTGCCAAGTTTTATAAGTTTCTGTGTCACTAAGAATATTCACATAAAATAAATCTATTCCCTCCTGCTCTAATAAAGCCAATATTGCTAAATTTAATTGGTCATAAGCTCTCGAATAATTATCTAAATCATTAGTAAATCCAATTACTCTAATCACACGAGCATTTCTTTCCAAACCATTAAATCTGACTATACAAGAATCATATAAAAGGTCAAAATTTTTGGGAATTGCTCGAATTTTATCATTAAGATCGACTACTTTTTTAGATGAAATTCCGTCAATTTTAATATACGACATAAAAGCTGCTGTCTTATTTTCAATTGGTTGTTGAGAGAAATTTTTGATGCTACCATCAATCATTTTAGAGTTAGGAATTTTCTGGGTAACTCCCTTATCGGGTATATAAATTGTTGTACTTCTAATACCTATATGTTGTACAGTACACTTCAGACCACTTGGCAGTAAAAGCCAGTCATTTACTCGATACAAAGCGTCAGTATAAATTACAATTGTCCCTACCCAATCAACAATAACATCCTTAAATAATAAGCCTAATGACAGACCAAAACCGCCGATTAAACCAAATATTGCAGTAGCAGAAGTTCCCAGTAATACTTCTCCTGCTTTTAGGGCAAAAATTACTATGGCAGTTAACCTCAATAGTTTCGGAATATAGGGGCTAATAATATCATCCAATTCAGTGTCTGTTTGAGCTGATAAAATTCTAAAAAATCCTCCTACAATTGGAGATGTACGGTAGATAATTAGTGTGACATTACCTACTATTGCTAGGTTAATAATTCCTGTAATTGTTTGATTGAATTGGGGATAAATATAATCTGTTAAGATTAATTGTGTAACTCGAAATCCCAGTAAATATATGAACCATGCGATAGGTTGTTTAATAATTGCAATTAATTGATCGTCAAGGGTTGTTTTTGTATTACGAGTTAAAGCCTCAATTCGGTTAATTACAATTGTGGTTAATAATTGTTTTAAGGCTAATGTGGCTATTAAAACCAGGACTATAAAAAATATTATTCTTACTGGTATATTCAGAATTGTGAGATTTTTGATGATTTGCCAAATTGCTTCCATAATTATCCGATATTAGTCAAATAGAGTTCAATAATACCATATTGGGTTTAACAGTTATAATTTAAAAAGGAAGAAGAAAGAGGGAAGGCTTTATATCAAGTCTCATTGAAGTAGCAGTCAGCACTCAGCTAGCCTCCGTAGGAGGAACTTTCCTAGGTCATGCTGCGCAAACCTTAACAGCATATTGCTAACCCAAGGCTACGGCCTTTTCCTGCGGAATGCTACGCAAACATGTTGCGTAGCAAAACAGCTTTTCACGGTGTATAATGGGGGATTCTTTCCCCTCATAAAAGGCGCACCACTAATTTTTTCAAGCTCTTGTGGGGGACCGTTACCCTCGAATTTCAAGCACTCCAGCTAAATGCTGGCAAGGGTCGCATTCCGGAGCGAAAAGCTGGTACCTAGTTAATTAATCATAATAGTCAGTTCCCTTTAGTCATCTTTAGATGACTTTTGCTATCCAGCTTAGTTAAATTTTTCTGTTTGCTGTTGTAGGTAAACTAATTATAAATTCAGTGCCTTCTCCTAGTATAGAATCAACGTGAATCTCTCCACCATGTTTTTCGACTATGATTTGACGAGCGATCGCCAATCCTAATCCTGTTCCTTTCCCTATTGCTTTAGTCGTAAATAGATGGTCGAAAATCTTGGCTTTCACTTCTTGTGACATTCCTTTGCCATTATCAGCGATCGCAATTTTCACCTGTTCATCTACCAGTTGCGTCTTAATGGTAATTAGATTAGAATGAGCTTGATTTTCTGTATCTCTTCCCCGATCGGATTCATCTAAAGCATCAATGGCATTGGCTAAAATATTCATAAACACCTGATTTAATTGTCCAGAAAAACAAACAATTTTCGGAATATTGCCGTAGTCGGTGACAACTTCAATGGCGGAACGATTTTCGTTAGCGTTGAGGCGATGGCGTAAAATCAGGATAGTGCTATCAATCCCTTCATGTAAGTCAAAAGGTCTTTTTGTATCGCTATCAGCGCGGGAGAAGGTGCGAAGACTTCTGCTAATTGATTGAATGCGATCGCCAGCGTCTTTCATAGATTTAACTAACTTTGGTAAATCTTCTCGCATATAGTTTAAGTCGCTTGCTTCCAGTGCTTCTTCAATTTCTGCACCGGGTTGAGGAAATTTCTCGCGATAGAGATCGATGATACCTAATAGATCGTTGATGTAATCTTGTGCAACACTAACATTACCGACCATGGAACCAATTGGATTATTAATTTCATGGGCAACCCCAGCCACTAATTGCCCCAGCGCCGAGAGTTTCTCCTGTTGTACCAATTGCACTTGAGCTTGTTGCAGCGCCTGAGTCCGTTCACTCACCTGCTGTTCTAAAGTATCCGTCAGTCGCTTTAATCGCCAGTGGACTTTGACGCGAGCTAACACTTCCGCTTCTTCAAAGGGTTTGGTGATGTAATCGACTGCACCTAATGACAAACCTTTGACTTTGTCTTCGGTATCAGCGATAGCTGTCATAAAAATGACTGGAATTCCTTTAGTTGCTTGATTTGCCTGAAGACGAATGCAGGTTTCAAAACCATCTATTTTCGGCATATCAATGTCCAGCAGAATCATGTCTGGGTGATGGCGTTGTACTTGGGCTAGAGCATCTTCACCATCAACTGCCATGCGGACTTTATAGCCCGCAGCTTTTAAGGCTTTTGACAACACAGATAAGTTAGTGGGTTTGTCATCCACAATCAAAATAAATGGTTGGGTTGGATCTGGCATGGGTTTCTGCTCCTTATTAAACGAGGTAGTTTTGAATAAATGCTCGCATTTGTTTGATTTCGCAAGCTTCTGCAAGGCGGATCAATTCTTGGGTAAAGGCAGCAGTATTGTTATCCTGAAGTTGTTCAGCGATTTCTATGATGCCATCAACTTCTCCATCTTGGGCTAATTCCCAGATTTGCTGCAAGATTTCTGTTTCAGGTGGCTGGATTTCATCGGCAACAACCTCTATATTCTGTTTTTCAGTGTTATTTGCGTCATAAATCCAATCTAATTGTAGATGTTTTTGCAGCAGTTCTAGTAAAGTTTTAGCTTGCACTGGTTTTGGTAAGAAATCATTTCCCCCAGCATCTAGACTTTTGTGGCGATCAATATCAAAAATACTGGCGGAAGAGACCAGAACAATTTTGTTTTGTAGTTGGGGATGGCATACTCCTTCGGAGTCAGTTCCTGAACGCAACTTATGTAAAAACTCAAACCCATTCATTATAGGCATAGATAAGTCAGTAATAACTAAATCCGGCGATGTTTTTAGTACCTGTTCGATACCCTCTTTTCCATTGTTAGCTTCGATCATTTCAAAGCCGATGGGTTCTAGAATATTAATTAATACGGAACGATTTTCCCAACGGTCATCAACAACCAATATTTTGCGTTTCTCACCTTTGTAACCCTGAATTACGCCTTGTTGCATGACTCTCAAAGTGTCTGCCCAATCTTCTGCTTCAGGCAGTTCAACTTCCCAACAGAAGGTGCTGCCTTCACCTAAAATACTTTGAACCTGGATTTCACTTTGCATCAACGCAGCAATTTGACGGGTAATAGTTAGTCCGAGTCCCGTGCCTTCTGCTTGCTTTTTATGATCGCCAACTTGCTCAAAGGGCAAAAAGATTTTTTCGGTTTGTTCTGGAGTCATCCCCACCCCAGTATCTTCTACCTGAAAGCGAATTTTTGCCCCAATGGATTCAACCTTAAAAGTCACGCTACCGCGTTCGGTAAATTTAATGGCATTGCCCAGAAGGTTGATCAAAACCTGACGCAAACGTTTTTCATCCGCGCAAATACCCGTAGGCAATTGAGAGCTAACCTGGAAATTAAAGGTAATCCCTTTTTGTTCGCCACGAATGCGGATGATTTCAACAACACTTTGCAGGAAGGAAGGCAGATGGATGGCTGTGGGATGCAGTTCTAATTTTCGGGCTTCGATTTTGGCGAGGTCCAATATATCGTTGATTAGGTTCATCAAGTGAGAACCGGATTGGTAAATAATATCAATGCCGTTTTGCCCTTTTTGGGTGAGAGGTTCGCTGCGTTTTAAGATTTGGGCATAGCCAAGAATACCATTAAGTGGAGTGCGTAACTCGTGACTCATGTTAGCGAGGAATTCGCTTTTGGCTTGGTTGGCCCTGTCAGCAGTTTCTTTTGCTTGCTGAAGTTCCAAACTGGCTTGCTGAATTTCCTGAAATTTATCTTGCAGAACACTTGTCATACATTGAAAGTTACTAGACAGGGTTTCAATTTCAGTAATTGAACTGGCTGGAATTTGTAGCGATTGATGTTCTGTGAGTTTATCGGGTAAATTGCTGGTGAGATTGGCAAGTTGCAGTAAGGGTTTAACTAGACTACTGCTAATGGGTTTTGCTAAAAGAGGTGCTAGGATAGCGATCGCCATCAGAATAGCGAAGCTTTTGGTGTAAAATCCCTCAAGTTTTACCAAATAGTAAGCAGTCGGTGTTTCGATCGCCACTATCCATGGAAGCTCGCCGTCAATAGCACTCTTGTGCACGTAAAATGACTTTCTCCAAAGCACGGCTTTAGCAGTGTTGGGAATATTCGGTACCCAAAGGTAGCTATTTTGATCGATCCAATAAATTTCACCATTCCGGTCTCGATCAAAGGGTTGCCCTACTTTCAGATCTTCGCGAGTGGTAGTAATGACCCGGTCTCGTATATCTAGTAAACTCACTAGCCGAGTTGATGTAGACTGACTGGATAGCCATCTTTTTTTCAGGTTATTTACATCAATTTCTGCAACAAATTGACCCACTAGGTTGTCATCTTGCCAAATGGGTATACTCTGAAAGATCGTTGGCGAATCGGATATCATTATCATCTCAGAGAGCATTGGCTGTTTTGCTGTTAACAAACCCTGAAGTGGTAAACTGTTTAGTTGAGTAACATTTTGATTAGCGTTTTCGACAGTGGTTGAATTGAGAATCTGCCCATATGTGTTTGTAATATAAAGATTGCGGAAATCGGGAACGGTTTGTTGAGCAATTTGAATTGTTTCCTGGTTCTGGGAACGGTTTGAGCGATTCCACAGCGGAACGCTATCTTGAATATTGGATGCGAGTGCTTCCAACTTCTCCAGGTTTTGTTGATGCCAGTTCTGTATATCGGTACTGACATTTTGTCTGGTTTCTTCTAGGCGAACTAAAACGTTGTTCTCTTGAACAGAGGTAGCATCCTGACAGTTCCACATGGTCAGTACCATTGCTGGGAGTAAGACAAAAGCTACTAGCAAATTAAGGAGGGTCTGCTCAAAGGCATGAGTTTTATTCTTGATGCTAAACCATTGAGCAATGGGTGTGTGAGTTAGAATCATACTGGCAATTAAGGCATTGCAAATTTGGTTGAGTGGATTTTTGAAGGAAATGAATAAAACACTTTCAGGGGGAATTTTAGCGACAACGATATAGAGGAACCACAGAAGTGGAAATCCGATAATTCCCCAATAAAAAACATCAAGGAGTAATAAGTTGCTGCTGCGCCGTCGCAGTCCCCAACCGACAAAAATCGCTTCCAGGGTGTAGAGAATAAAGGCAGAGGGGTGGTGCCACAACAAAATTGTATAGGAACTGGAAATCGCGGCAGCGATCGTGCCCCAACCGAACCCGTACAGTCTGACGACCAGCATGGTAAAAATACTACCAAACAGCCAGTCGATATGAAGAATTATGGGAATTTTGAAGTAATTACCCATATACCCTGCCAACAGCAAGCAGAGCAAAACAATTGTCGTTCTCCACCGATGTTTGTTTCTATGTGAGTTCCAAGATTCTGCAATATTTCCTGCCATTGTTTTCTCAATTAGTGTTAAAATTTAGTATTAAAATAAAGTTTGATAGAATTGTGCTAGTAACATCAAATCCGGTAGCATCGATGTTATTCAGTATTTTAAAGATCAGAGTCTATATTAGACATCTCCAGAAAATAGGGAACAGGAAACAGGGAACAGGGAACCCACCCCTCGCCCCTCCCCCTCCCAGGAGGGGAGTAATTGATAATTTATGGATAAGAATTGATTTAATTTTTGATTTTTACCAGATGTCTATTGTAGGGGCGTTAGCGGCAGCTTGGCGTTAGCAAATGGCCATTCGCCCTTACCCATTGTATGAAGATCGAAGAAATTATATTACTCCGATTTCTCGGGAACCGTAGCCAACGGATTTGATATAAGATTTCGACTCAGTTTCAGTTATTCTTTCATGTTTTTAGGTTGTATTATTTAGAATAAAGACTTTTTTATCAGTTTCAGGAAATTGTTGACTGAAGAGGAAGGACAATTGTAAATTCTGTTCCTTCTCGAGGAGTTGAAGTCACATAAAGATTTCGGTAGTGCCTGTGCGAAAGTGTGGGAATGGTAATATAATCATTGTCCTCAAACACTTTCTATGATCATGGAATGTCCTCTATGTGGCCATCATCAAACTCGGGTATCATAGAAAGATAAGTAAATGATTGATCTAGCTGATGTCGAGAATATCAATACCCCACAAATCAGCAGTGGCGAGTTTTGGTCATTCGTCCAAAAAAAGCGAGTGGGTAATTCTGGGGTCTCCCCAGAATGTAAGACGTACTCAAGACACAAAAAAACTCTCAGATCAATGAATTGACACAAGGGGATTGTGAGATGGGGATGACTCAACCATCCAGAACGTGGATTGATTTTGGCCACGCTTAGTCGGAAAACACAGTGACCAGTTCACCCTAGAATTAATCGCCAACACAGAAGGGAAAATTAATTGTCAACAGTGGCATACTGATGATTGGGGTGGGTCTCAACGAGTTTGGCCCCCAGAAGTCAAGCATATGATCGGTAAAGACCAGACTCAACAACTAGAGCGCTCAAGGGAATGTCAGACAGCAGATAGGTCCGTGGCATCGCACCCCAGAATAAATTTGGTCAGGAAGGGGAACAAACAAAGATCACAGTTAGGTTAGCGTTCGCGGAGCGTGGTGTCAGGCGTATGGCCTACTTGAATTGGATTTGGGTTCATAATCGCCATCACAATACTGCTGCCCAAAGCTCGGGGTTGGCGTTGGTGGAGCAAGTGCGGCAGCTATATCGCCCCTTGGGACTGGAATGATATAATTACTGATCCCACACTTTGCGCTCTGCACTACCAAGATTTCCTCCATGTTTATGTTCGATAATTTGATGGGCGATCGCTAATCCTAAACCCGTCCCTTTTCCCACATCTTTAGTTGTAAATAAGTGGTCAAAAATCTTGGCTTTAACTTCTTGATTCATCCCCTGACCATTATCAGCAAGAGAAATTTTAACTCCTTGATTTTCCATTGAAGTTGTAATTTTAATTCGGTTAGGATTAACCTCAATTTCTGCAAAACTTAAACCTGTATTTGATTCATCTAACGCATCAATAGCATTGGCAATAATATTCATAAATACCTGATTTAACTGACCGGTAAAACAATAATTTTTTGGTAAATCTCCATAATTTGTAATTACTTCAATCCCAGGGCGATGTTGATTTGCTTTGAGGCGATGTTTGAGAATTAACAGAGTACTATCAATACCTTCATGGATATTAAAAGGTACTTGATAATCTTTATCTGCACGAGAAAAAGTACCCAGAGAAGTGCTAATATTTTTTAATCTGTCCCACGCTATAGTCATCGAATCAATTATTTTAGGTAAGTCTTCTAAACTATAATCCAAATCAATTTCTTCTGCATAGTCAATAATTTCATTACTCTTGTTGGTCAAACTTTCTTGAGATCGTATTTGATGAAACACTAAACATCTCCTCCAAAAGAGGGAATAGGAAGAAATAATTGATAATTTCTATACGATAATTGATTTTATAGCGCTGCGCGCAGGCAACAGCTCCGGAAGGCAACAGCGGTGCGACCCCGCGACGACGCCAGCTCGCTTGCGGAATGCGCACTCCTGTGAGGCAATAGGGGGAATAAAAATCTGTTTGCGCAGCATCTCCGTTGGAATAATATAAGACTTTTAGCTATTGGACAATTCCTACAATTTGTAAATATGCCAGCGCACATTGCTATATTTTTATTTTTGGAGATGTCTACTTATAATTTAATTACTGCAATACAAAAATACTTATAAATTATGACTGAAATATTAGTAATAGGTTACGGTAATACTCTCCGCAGTGATGATGGTGCTGGTCAACGGGTGGCAGAGTTAGTAGCAGAGTGGGAATTTCAGAACATCCGATCGCTCCCAGTTCATCAACTTACTCCAGAATTGGCAGAACCTATATCTCAAGCAGAATTAGTTATTTTTGTTGATGTTTATCCGGCAACTTCTGAACAAGGTTTACAGATACATCAACTTTGCGTTCCCCACACTCCACACACTCTAGAAACGGGGGAACTTGAGAGTCAGGGTTTAAATATTGGGCATACAGGAGATCCGCGATCGCTACTTGCTCTTAGTCAATTTGTTTATAAAAATGTACCTCCGAGTTGGTGGATATTAATACCCGCAGTTAATTTTGAATTTGGGGAAGATTTTTCGAGGGAAACAGCTCAAGGAATTACAGATGCTTTAGCACAAATTCAACATATTTTTGTTAATTAAAGTTTAAAAGTTTTATTGACAATTTTTTTTTAATTTAGCAGTTATTTTCTCAAGTTTTTGTTATGTGCCAAAATCAAGTTTTGTAAAAAAACTTTAAGTGATAGTTCAATTAGCAAAAAATAGTTGGATAATAATAGTGAAGGAGGTGGGTGTTAAAGAATAGAAATACACTCAATAAAGTTTTATGGTTAGCAATATTAATACGGAACAAAACCTCTCGCAACTACAAAGCAAAATAACTTCAAAAGACGAAGCATGGCAAGGATTTAAACAAGGAACGTGGACAAAAGAAGTTAACGTTAGAGATTTTATTCAGAAAAATTATACTCCATATACAGGGGATGAATCTTTTCTGGAAAACATCAGTGAATCAACAGACTTTCTCTGGACTGAAGTTAAAGAATTAATGAACCAAGAACGGGAAAAAGGCATTTTAGATGCAGAAACGAAAATCCCTTCTGGTATTACTGCTTACGGGGCAGGTTACATCAATCAAAATTTAGAAAAAATTGTCGGTTTACAAACGAATAAACCCCTCAAAAGGGCAATTATGCCTTTTGGGGGCATTCGAGTGGTTGAGAAATCTTTAGAAGCTTATGGTTATCAAATAGATCCTCAAACCCATGAAGTGTTTACTCAATATCGTAAAACCCATAATGACGGGGTTTTCGATGCTTATACCCGGGAAATGCGGAAAGCTCGTCACTCTGGCATTATCACAGGTTTACCTGATTCCTATGGACGGGGACGTATCATTGGAGATTATCGTCGCATTGCCCTATATGGGGTTGATTTTCTGATTGAAGATAAACAGGAACAGTTGTATTCCCTTGAATACGATGTCATGGATGAGGAAGTAATTCGTTTACGAGAAGAAATATCAGACCAAATCAAAGCCTTGAAAAAATTGAAAACCATGGGAGCAAGTTATGGTTTTGATTTGGGAAATCCCGCAACGAATAGTCAACAAGCTGTACAATGGACGTATTTCGGATATTTAGCTGCTGTTAAAGAGCAAAATGGTGCAGCTATGTCTTTAGGACGTGTCTCTAGTTTCCTGGATATTTACATTGAAAGGGATTTGAAATCAGGAGCGATCGCTGAAGCTGAAGTTCAAGAATTAATCGATCAATTCGTGATGAAACTGCGGATGGTTCGCTTTTTGCGCGCTCCTGAATATAATCAGTTATTTGCAGCAGATCCGGTTTGGGTGACAGAAGTAATTGGTGGAATGGGAACAGATGGTCGTCCCCTCGTGACTAAAAATAGTTTCCGTTTCTTGCATACTCTCTACAATTTAGGACCTGCACCTGAGCCAAATTTAACGATTCTTTGGTCTGAACAGTTGCCCCGCGCTTTTAAACAATATTGTGCTAGGGTTTCCATTGATACCAGTTCTATTCAGTATGAAAATGATGACTTAATGCGTCCAGAATTTGGGGATGATTATGGTATCGCTTGTTGTGTCTCGGCAATGAGAATTGGTAAACAAATGCAGTTTTTTGGGGCACGAGTTAATCTAGCAAAAGCGTTACTCTACGCTATTAATGGTGGTAAGGATGAAAAACATGGCGATCAAATTGCCCCTGCTTATGCTCCTATTACCAGTGAGTACCTAGATTATGAAGAAGTGAAAGCTAAGTTTGATGTTTTGATGGACTGGTTAGCGAAATTGTATGTTAATAGTCTGAATGTCATTCATTATATGCACGATAAATATTGCTACGAAACTTTAGAAATGGCATTACACGACCGCGATGTATATCGAACTATGGCTTGTGGAATAGCTGGTTTGTCTGTGGTAGGAGATGCGCTGGCGGCAATTAAATATGGAAGTGTCAAAGTTATTCGGAATGAAGAGGGGTTAGCGGTTGATTACGAAGTGACAGGAGATTATCCAAAGTTTGGCAATAATGATGAGCGGGTTGACGAAATCACTTCTGGCGTTTTAAGCAGTTTTATGGATAAAATCCGCAAAAACAAAACCTATCGTCATGCAACACCTACTCAGTCAATTTTAACTATTACCTCAAATGTGGTTTATGGTAAGAAAACTGGCAGCACACCTGATGGACGAAAAGCAGGAGAACCATTTGCACCGGGAGCAAACCCCATGCACGGACGAGATACTAAAGGAGCGATCGCTTCTATGGCTTCCATTGCCAAATTACCTTATGAAAATGCTAAAGATGGAATTTCATACACATTCTCTATTGTGCCAGAAGCATTAGGGAAAACTGACGATGGAAAAGTCAACAATTTGGTAGGAATGTTAGATGGTTATTTCCACGACACGGGACATCATATCAATATTAACGTTCTCAACCGAGAAACTTTGCTAGATGCAATGAACCGTCCTGAAGAATATCCTCAGTTGACTATTCGAGTATCAGGTTATGCAGTTAACTTCATTAAACTGAGTCGTGAACAACAATTAGATGTGATTAACCGAACATTCCACAATCAGTTGTAGAAGGCAGAAGGCAGGAGGCAGGAGGAAAGAAAAGGTTAGAAAGGATAAAGTTTCTCGATCGCTGATTATTTTGTAGGGGTGAACAGCTGTTCACCTCTCCAATCTCCAATAATAAAAACAGGACTTAGGCATTTTCGAGAGGAGTAATTTACATGGGATCGACTGGCATTATTCATTCAATAGAGACTTGTGGGACGGTCGATGGTCCGGGAATTCGATTTGTTATTTTTACTAAAGGTTGTCCCTTAAGATGTTTATACTGCCATAATGCTGATTGTCGTCATACGGAAAATGGCAAGTCAATGTCTGTTGATGAATTGATTTTAGAAATTGAAAAATATCAGTCTTACTTTAAATTTTCTGGTGGCGGTGTCACGGTAACTGGTGGTGAACCTCTGATGCAGCCTGAATTTGTCAAAGAAATTTTTCAAAGATGTCGTCTGCTAGGAATTCATACTGCTTTAGATACATCGGGATATGTCCATTTGAACGTTGCTAAATCTGTTTTAGAATATACAGATTTGGTATTATTAGATATTAAATCTTTTGATCCAAAAATTTACCAGAAAGTAACCAATGTTTCTCTGGAACCAACCCTTAATTTTGCTCGGTATCTCAACGAAATTCATAAGCCAACATGGATAAGGTTTGTGTTAGTCCCTGACTTGACAGATCCCATTGATAATGTAACTGGATTAGCTGAATTTATAGAGCCTTTTGATAATGTTGAAAGAGTTGAAGTTTTACCCTTTCATAAAATGGGAGAATACAAATGGCAACAACTAGGATATGATTATCAACTCAAAACAACAGAACCTCCTTCAGATGAATTATTAGAAAGAACTATTAATATCTTCAAAAGTCATAACCTAATAGTTCAATAATGTGAGAAGGCAAAAGGTAGAGTGCAGATAAATAATGGCTGAAATATTAATAATAGGTTATGGGAATATTTTCTACAGTGATTATGGTGCAGGCAGAAGAGTAGCAGAGTTCGTAGCAAACTGGAAATTGTTGAATTTGCGATCGCTCCCTCTCCTCCAACTTACCCCTGACCTAGCAAAACCAATGTCTGAAGCCAAGTTAGTCATTTTTGTTGATGTTTATCGCCCTTGGGACTCGCCTGAATTACTTGTTGGTTATTACAATTACGCTCCACCCCTTCCTCACCTTAAAAATTGTGTGGGGCAAGTTGTAGATCCTCTATCGCTACTTGCTCTCAGTCAGTTTATTTAGGGCTTGCTGAATAAAGCTAAAAGTCAGTATAGCTAAGGCTTATGAGCTTTTTATATTCAGTTTATACCAATTTCATAAAATATTGCAAAGCGTGAAGACACAGGGAACAGGGAACACCGAAGCTGGGAACAGAGAAAGAAAAACATAAATATTAAAGAGGAAAAAAGGTGGAAATTTTAGAATTTATAGAATTTATAATTTTTTCTTTTAGGAATAAATCACAAATTAAGATGTAACTGCCTTTGCGTGAATTTGGTATTATATCGTCGTTCTTGGCTCTTATTGGCATCAATTTACTGAAATTTTCTGCTGAAATTCAAGAAAATTTCTTCACATAAAATGGCCGAAACTGTTGCCTGTTCCCCACACATCGACCCGTCTCCGCGTCTCCGCGTCCCCGTGTCCTACCTCCACCAACCAATTTTTTCAGCAGACCCTATTTACAGTTACGTACCTCCCGCTTGGTGGATATTAATTCCTGTATTCAATTTTCAATTTGGGGAGGAACTTTCTCCGATGGCAGAAATAGGTATTCACGACGCTTTAACACAAATTTTATTGTTAGATAAGTTTTAAAGCTTTTTTATTAATAAATCCCAAGAGTTAATTTTCAAAAGCCTTGTGTATTAAAAAATACATGACCCCCATTTTGTTCTCGTCCAATACCAACTCAACAAAAGATTTAGCAAAAAAAGCTGCATATAGGTGTAAAAAAAACATCAATTTTTAGAAGTAAGAAACAGGTAGAATATTCAAAATAGATCTAATTAATAAATTACTAAACCTAAAAAGCTTCGGGAGGAAGTACGCAGTGCCCGTTTTAACGGCTGGTTGAATAACGACACGCGGGTAATAAAGCGGAGTGAAGTTCTGCTATAATAGAAATAGCAAGTAAGAACAAGGTTTGTTGCCATGATCTCTAGCTAGTGCGGTGAAATTCCGGTGGACAGGAGACGGGGAATAGATTTCCTACGACGGCTGTTAGCTCCGCATTCAGCACCGAAAAGCAAGAAGGCAGCTAGAGCAGCGAGAAGATTGCTCCAACATATTAAGTAAAACCACTCGTGAAAGCTATTGAAAAAAAGTAAGCTAACAGCTAGATAATAGTCTATGCCGAGAAGCCTAGAAGTCTGCCCTTCAGGCTTGAAGCAAATGTGGATTTATGAGGGGCTGCGTGCGGAAGTAAATTCCGCACTTTAAACGCCCCGTCCCATTTGCGGTGGGTTAACCGCAGAATCCAGGGTGTTTCAACCCCTGGAGATGTCAAAAATCCACAATATTTGTAAATAACCAGAGAATTTCAACAGGAGAATATCTATGAGTGACAAAACTTTTGCAACAGTGGATGGTAACGAAGCAGTTGCCCGTGTTGCCCACAAACTCAATGAAGTTATTGCCATCTATCCCATTACCCCCTCCTCACCAATGGGTGAATGGGCAGATGCTTGGTCATCCCAAGGCACGCCGAATATTTGGGGTACAGTTCCGAGTGTGGTTGAAATGCAGAGTGAGGGTGGGGCGGCCGGAGCAGTACATGGTTCGTTGCAAACAGGTTCTCTAACTACAACGTTCACAGCATCTCAGGGATTATTATTAATGATTCCTAATCTTTATAAAATTGCTGGGGAACTCACTTGTTGTGTTATTCATGTTGCAGCTCGTTCTTTGGCAGCTCAAGGTCTGTCTATATTTGGCGACCACAGTGATGTGATGGCTGCCCGCGCTACTGGTTTTGCGATGTTGTGTTCTGCTTCGGTACAAGAAGCTCACGACTTGGCACTTGTTTCCCAAGTTGCCACTATGGAAGCAAGACTGCCATTTATTCATTTCTTTGATGGTTTCCGCACTTCCCATGAGGTACAGAAAATTGAACTTCTGCCAGAAATGGTTTTGCGGGAAATGATCGATGATGAATTTGTTTTTGCTCACCGCGCTCGTGGTTTGACTCCTGACCGACCAGTTTTACGGGGTACAGCTCAAAACCCGGATGTTTATTTCCAAGCTAGGGAAAGTGTTAATCCTTTTTACACGGCAACTCCGGATATTGTTCAGAAAGCAATGGATAAATTTGCCGAACTGACAGGGCGACAATATCAATGTTTTGAATATCACGGTGCTGTTGATGCAGACAGGGTTATTATTCTCATGGGGTCTGGTTGTGAAACAGTTCACGAAACTGTAGACTACTTAACTGCCAATGGTGAAAAAGTTGGGGTATTGAAAGTTAGACTATATAGACCATTCGATGCCAGAAGGTTAGTCGCAGCATTACCTGAAACAGTGAAAAAAATTGCTGTGTTAGATAGGACAAAAGAACCCGGTGCAAGTGGCGAACCTCTGTATCAAGATATAGTTACTGCTCTGAATGAAGAATGGTCAGACGCAATGCCAAAAGTAGTCGGCGGTCGTTATGGTTTATCTTCTAAAGAGTTTAACCCGGCAATGGTGAAGAGCGTTTTTGACAACCTCAGTGCCGATAAACCCAAAAATCATTTTACAGTCGGCATCAACGATGACCTTTCTCACACATCTTTACCTTTCGATGCAGGTTTCTCTATCGAAGCAGATAATGTGGTGCGGGCAATGTTTTACGGTTTGGGTTCTGATGGTACTGTGGGTGCAAATAAAAACTCCATTAAAATTATTGGGGGAGAAACTGACAACTATGCTCAAGGTTACTTTGTCTACGACTCCAAAAAATCTGGTGCTGTTACTGTCTCCCACCTCCGCTTCGGTGCTAACCCCATTCGTTCCACTTATCTCATCGACCAAGCAAATTTTGTCGGTTGTCACCAATGGAGTTTTCTAGAAAAATTAGACGTTCTGACCTCCGCAGCTAATGGTTCTATTTTTCTGATGAATAGTCCCTACGCTCCCGATGAAGTTTGGCAACAGTTGCCAGTAGAAATTCAAGAACAAATTATCCGCAAGAATTTAAAAGTCTACGTCATCAATGCCAATAAAGTTGCTAGTGACAGTGGGATGAGGGGACGCATTAATACAGTAATGCAAACCTGTTTCTTTGCCTTAGCTAATGTTTTGCCCAAAGAAGAGGCGATCGCTCAAATTAAAAAATACATCCAAAAGACCTACGGCAAAAAAGGTCAGGAAATTGTCAATATGAATTTACAAGCGGTTGACAATACTTTGGATAATCTCTACGAAGTTAAAATTCCCACGGAAGTTAGCAGTAGTCTCCACCGTTTACCACCCATTCCTGACACAGCGCCAGAATTTGTGCGGGATGTTTTGGGCAAAATGATTTCTCGCGAAGGCGACCAACTACCAGTCAGCGCTTTACCATGTGATGGAACTTACCCCACCGGAACAACTAAGTGGGAAAAACGTAATGTTACTCAAGAAATTCCAGCTTGGGACCCCAATGTCTGCGTGCAGTGCGGTAAGTGTATTATGGTTTGTCCTCATTCGGTCATCCGTGGTAAAGCTTATGAGGAGACTTTGTTAGATAATGCTCCGGCAACTTTCAAATCTACAAATGTCAAGGATAAAGATTTTTCCGGACAGAAATTTACTATCCAAGTCGCACCCGAAGACTGTACTGGTTGTGGTGTGTGTGTAGATATTTGCCCGGCAAAAAATAAATCTATGCCATCCCGCAAGGCAATAAATATGGAAGCGCAGTTACCATTGCGGGAACAAGAAAGGGAAAATTGGGATTTCTTCCTGGGTCTACCTAACCCCGACCGTCGCTCCCTCCATCCCGACCGTATTCGTCAACAACAATGGCAAGAACCTTTGTTTGAGTTTTCTGGTGCTTGTGCAGGTTGTGGAGAAACTCCTTATGTTAAATTAATTAGTCAACTATTTGGCGATCGCTCTGTTGTGGCGAATGCGACTGGATGTTCGTCTATTTACGGCGGTAACTTACCTACAACTCCTTGGACCAAAAACGCCGATGGTCGCGGGCCCGCTTGGTCAAATAGTCTGTTTGAGGATAACGCCGAATTTGGTTTGGGTTTCCGTATGTCTCTCGACAAACATAGTCAATTTGCTGCGGAGCTTTTACAAAAAGTAGCGGGAAGTGTGGGAGATAATTTAGTTGATGCCATTCTGAACGCTTCCCAAAAATCTGAAGCTGATATTTGGGAACAACGGGAGCGAGTCGCCCAAGTCAAGGAAAAATTGCAAGGGGTAGATTCGCCAGAAGCAAAGCAAATGCTGACTTTAGCAGATTATCTGGTGAAAAAATCTGTTTGGATAGTTGGTGGTGATGGTTGGGCGTATGATATTGGTTTTGGTGGTTTAGACCACGTTATCGCTAGCGGTCGAAATGTGAATATTTTGGTTATGGATACGGAGGTTTATTCTAATACTGGCGGTCAGTCTTCCAAAGCAACTCCTCGCGCAGCAGTTGCAAAATTTGCAGCAGGAGGAAAACCATCAGGTAAGAAAGATTTAGGTTTGATAGCAATGACTTATGGCAATGTTTATGTTGCCAGCGTTGCCATGGGAGCGCGAGACGAACATACCCTCAAAGCATTTTTGGAAGCTGAAGCTTATGAAGGACCATCTTTAATTATTGCTTACAGTCATTGTATTGCTCATGGAATTAATATGACCACTGCCATGAGTCATCAGAAAGCTCTGGTGGAAAGCGGTCGGTGGTTGTTGTATCGGTATAACCCAGACTTGGTACAACAAGGTAAAAATCCTTTGCAACTAGATACGCGATCGCCCAAGAAACCAGTAGGCGAGTCGATGTATCAGGAGAATAGGTTCAAAATGCTCACCAAGAGTAAACCAGCTGATGCCAAAGAGTTATTAGCACAAGCGCAGGAAGATGTCAATACTCGTTATGCGATGTATGAATATTTGGCAGCTCGAAAATTAGAAATGCCCAATGGTAATGGAAATGGTAACGGTAATTCTGATGCTATGAAAACACCAGAAAAAACGACTAATAGCTAATAGCTTCCGAGGGATAAAACTGTAGGTTGGGTTAAGCGCAAGCGCAACCCAACAACAAGATATAGTTTGAGGAATTACGCATTTTTGAGTTCTAATATAGAATCCGGTTGAATAGTTATTGTATAGTTGAGAGTAGGGGAGTGGGGGAGATTAAAGGCTTGAAGTAATTATAGAATTATCAACATATACTAATTAAATAATTGTGGTTTAAAGCCTGCCCTTTTAAGGGGAAAAAATTGCTAGGATATTTCCTTATATTCAATTCCGTAACGGTTAAAATCCGAGGTAATTATCCATTATCCATTATCAATTAATGAATCCTACCTCCTCGCTCATTCCCCGTTATTCCTGTCTTCCCCTCCCCTCCTGGGAGGGGTTAGGGGTGGGTTGTCTCCTGAAGATATAGTTTGAGGAATTACGCATTTTTGAGTTCTAATATAGAATCCGGTTGAATAGTTATTGTATAGTTGGGAGTAGGGGAGTGGGGGAGATTAAAGGCTTGAAGTAATTATAGAATTATCAACATATACTAATTAAATAATTGTGGTTTAAAGCCTGCCCTTTTAAGGGGAAAAAATTGCTAGGATATTTCCTTATATTCAATTCCGTAACGGTTAAAATCCGAGGTAATTATCCATTATCCATTATCAATTAATGAATCCTACCTCCTCGCTCATTCCCCGTT